>CAZKKP010000526.1:0-3037 GCA_964553295.1 uncultured Thermoanaerobaculia bacterium
GCGCACGTTGACCTCGCCGGCGAGCTCGATGAAGCGGGTGGTCGCGCCCGACTCCCGCGCCTTCCATGCGAGGTAGAAGGGGTCGAGGGGAATGCAGTGGCCGCCCCACCCCGGACCCGGGTTGAAGCGCATGAAGCCGAAGGGCTTGGTGGCGGCGGCGTCGAGCACCTCCCAGACGTCGATGCCCATCCGGTCGTAGACCATCTTCAGCTCGTTGACCAGGGCGATATTGACGGCGCGGAAGATGTTCTCGGTCAGCTTGGATGCCTCGGCGGTGCGGGCGGAGGAGACACGGACGACCTGGTCGATGACCTGGGTGTAGAGGGCCTCGGCGAGGTCGCCGGAGACCTCGCCGACGCCGCCCACGACCTTGGGGGTGTTGGTGGTGCCGTAGCGCGGGTTGCCCGGGTCCTCCCGCTCGGGGGAGAAGGCGAGGAAGTAGCTCTCGCCGAGCACCGGGGGCTCGCTCCCCTGCCCCGCCTCGAGGATCGAGCGCACCAGCTCGTCGGTGGTGCCAGGGTAAGTGGTCGACTCGAGCACCACGAGCTGGCCGGGGCGCAGGGCGGGAGCGATCTGGCGGGCCGAGCTCTCGACGTAGCGCATGTCGGGCTCGCGCTGGGGGGTGAGCGGGGTGGGCACGCAGATCAGGATGCAGTCGGGCTCGCCGAGGCGGGCGAAGTCGGTGGTCGCCTCGAGCAGCCCCTGCTCCACCGCCCGCTCGAGGCGGCGGCCGTCGAGGTGCTGGATGTAGCAGCGGCGGGTGCGGATCATCTCGGGCTTGGCCGGGTCGACGTCGAAGCCGAGGACCCGGAAGCCCTTCTCCGCGAAGGCGAAGGCCAGCGGCAGGCCGACGTAGCCGAGGCCGATGATGCCGATCAGCGCCGAGTGGTCGTCGATCTTCGCGCGGAGGGCGGCGGCGTGGTCGGTGGTCGCTGTCATGTCATCCTCTCGTCGGTGTCGGGCGCCGAGACCCCAGCCCGGATCATCCGGACGGGCGGCGGCCCCGCGCCTGAGGGTAGGCGCGGCGCACGATCGCGGCGTCCGTCACGTCGCACCGGACGGCGGCGGAGATGCGGGCGTCCCTTGGAATCTCGAGCATCGGTTCTGTCTCCCCGCGGACCAGCGTGCCCGGCGTCGGCGGAGGATAACGCGGCATGGCGGGTGGTGTCACGGAGGGGTGGTCAGGTCGGCGGCGTGGCACGGGGCGGGGCCTGGATCGGGCTCGGGCCCCTGACCCCTGACCCCTGATGCTCGGGCTCGCGCACGGGCACGGGCTGAACTGTGGAACAGGCCTCTTGCCTGCGCTGAACGCGGTGCGGATTACCACGATCGGAGCCGGCGAGACGCCGGCTCTCCAATTCACCGCCACCGGTCCCGGGTTACGCGTGCCGGAAGGGTCAGCTGCGCCGGCGATGTACGTCGTGAGTCCGGGTCGGGTGGTCACTCGCCGGGGGCGAGGAGCTCGTCGCAGGCGGCGGGGTCGAGGCACCAGATCCGCGTGCAGTCCTCGAGCAACCGGCGGGCGCTGTCGGGCGCGGCGGCGCCGAGGTCGACGAGGTCGAGCTGCTCAACGCCGAGGGTGCGACCGAGTTCGTCGGCGAGTCGGTGGCGGCCGTGCTCGGCCAGGAACATGCCGCGAGGGCTGAGGTAGGCGACGCGGGCGAGTCCCGGAATCGGCAGGTGCTGGCTCGCCCGACGGGCGGCGTCACGGGTCACGTAGAGCGCGAGCAGCGCCCATCGGCGGCACACCTGCTCGAGCTGGAGGGCCTGGCTCATGAAGGCTTCACCTCGCTAGACGTATCGCCGAACTGGGCATCGACGCCGGTCGGACGATGTTCACCGGAGCTTACCCCATCACGGCCATGGCGGCAAGACAGCGTCGCTCGCGCTCGGTGCTCGTCAGGCCAGCCCTCTGAACCGCCGACCGCGCATCTCGGGTGCGCCCACGTTCGATTTAGAGTCGCGCTCGCAGAATTCATCGACATTCTGAGAGTAGCGCTCGCCCGCGCACTCGTGTAGGGTATCGATGTGTCGAAGATCTCGAGCTGGAGAAGGGGGTGTGTGGTGATTCAGTCGAAGCCCTGCATGACGGTTACTCTCGTCGTGGTCGCGCTGGCCCTGGCCGGACCGGCTGCCGCCGGCCACTTCCTGGTGGTCAACGACGGCAACGCGACCGCCTGCGACGCCCTGGAGGGTGCGCTCACGGCCGGCAGCCACACCTTTACCCGGCTGACCACAGCCGATGCGCTCCTGCTGGCGGCCAACGACGTCCTCGCCGCCTACGACGCGACCTTCTGGCTGGGCATTCCCGCGGGCGCCGGCGAGGCCGACTGGCTCATGGCCCTGATGGACGCGGGCGGGCCGGTCATGGTCGCGGAGAACGACTTCGGCTGGTCGATGGGCTCCCACCCTGTCTACGTTACCTACTTCGAGGCGACATACGTCTCGGACGCCGGCTCCGACGGGCAGCTCACCGGGCTGGGCATCATGGCCGGGATCGACCCGGACATCTCGGCCGACCCCTATCCGGACGACTTCACCATCTCCGGTACCAACGGCAGCGTGATCTTCGAAGCCCCGTCGAACAACGCCGCGGGCGCCATCATCGAGCGAACCGTCGGCGCCAACACCTACCGCGGCGTCTACCTGGCGTGGGACTTTCAGTACACCCCCGCCGCCGACCTCAATGACATCACCGACGCCATGGTCGGCTACCTCACCGGGGTGATCCCCGTCGAGCTGCAGAGCTTCTCCGTAGAGTAGCAGCCCGAGGGCGGTCCTCTCGAGATCCCGGCGTCGGGGAAACGCCGGGCATTCAGCTCTTCACCACCGGCGCCGGAGCAGGCGTAACGGTGCGGTACGTGTCGTGGCGCCGGCGTCTCGCCGGCGCTGCGAGCTGTGCGCGCATCCCAGGTCGACCCAGTACCCCTCACCGATCCCGACGCCGGCGAGACGCCGGCGCCACAATGCGCCCCGTGACTGCCCTGCCCGCCTGCCGCCGGCGCTGCCGCTGCCGCTGCCGCTGTCCCTGTCCCTG
>CAZKKP010000527.1:0-3031 GCA_964553295.1 uncultured Thermoanaerobaculia bacterium
AGGCGCCGGCTCGAGGAGCGCGGCCTGGTCGCGGCCCTGCGGCCGGGGTCACCGGCTGAGAGGCCGGCGGACTCGGACACCGTCGAGGCCCAGGATCCCGTTGCCGGAACCCGCCTCGAAGCGGGCGCCCAGATCGCCATCTGGGTGCGCTCGCCCTTCGTGGCCACCACCACCATCCCCGACCTGGTCGGCATGTCTACCCGTGAGGCGAGGGCGGCCCTCGCCGCGGCGGGCGTCGACCCTGCCGCCGTCGAGCTGGTGCCGGGAGCCCCCGCCCCCAGCCCGACACTGGCCGGCGCGGTGGAGGCGCAGGAGCCCGCCCCCGGCGTGACGGTGGCGCCGGGCAGGCGGGTCACGCTGAAGGTGCACTCGGGCTTCGTCGACGTGCGAGCGGTGCCTGCGCTGGCCGGCCTGTCCGTGGGCGAGGCGAGGCAGCGCCTCGCGTCCCAGGGGCTCGCCGTGGCCCTCGCACCGGGTGCGCCGGCGTCCGTCCCCGGTGAGGAGGGAAGGGTCCAGGCCCAGTCTCCCGGCGCCGGCTCGTCGGTGAGCGCGGGCGCCGTGGTGACCCTGTCGGTACACGGCCCGTACGTGGCGCCACCGACGGTGACGCCCACGCCGGTCCGGGATATGGCCGCGGGTCAGCAGCCGAGCCTCGAGTGTCCGCAGCGCCTGATGAAGCAGGTTGTCGGGGGCACCTTCAACTACTGCCCCGACATGTGGTGGTCCCTGGCCCCGGGGAGCGGGAGGATCTACGGCAACAGGTGGGGCAGTTATTTCTCCTGCTCCTACCATGTGCCGGACCCGCCCCCGGGAAGGGCGGGCCAGTACTGCAAGGATCCTGACGACTTCATTCGTGTCCACTGGATCGCCGCCGGCGCGACCGGCATCGACCCGAGGGAGCACGAGAACTACTGCAGGGAGGACCGTCTGTTCGACCCAAAAGTGGAGAACGCGGAGAGGTTTCGCAGGGGACAGGACCCGGTCCTGGGGTCGGCCTACTGGGACCTGTACAGCCGCACGCGGAAGGTCCGCGTGCGCATCTATCACGTCGGCTGGGACGAGCGTGTGGGCCTCGAGCTCGGCCGGAGGATGATCCAGCAGGTCGAGCCCTTCGCACTGCCGTGCGGGCCCCAGTAGCGAGGAGGTGCACATGGTCGAGCACGCGAGATGGTGGCCTGCCGGGGTGGCCCTGTTGTTCTGCCTGACGACAGCCGCGGCGCTCGTCGCCGCCGCCGACGGGGACCGCGGCACCGTTGTGATCGTCGCCGAGGGCCAGGTTGGGCTCGAGCTGGCCGGCGGCAACCTCAACCACGGCTCGGCGGTTGAGATCCTCTACGCGACCCCAGACGGCGACGAGATCTCCTGCGGTCTCTGGTGCATCGACAAGCAAAGGGAGAGCGCCCGCGCCGGCGGCGCGCGAGCCCGCGCCGAGCTCACGAGACGGGGCCTGCGCTGGTGACCGGTCGGGGAGGGACGACGATGAGGATCAGATACAGGGCAGCTGCCGCACTGGCGCTGATTCCGGCGCTCCTCGTGGCGGTCTCCGCCAGGGCGGACGGCGAGGGCACGGTGTCCTCGGTGCAGGGCGACACCGTTCACGTTCGTATCCGCTCCGGCGCCACTCCGGCGATCGGCGACACCGTGACGGTGATGAGCTGGCCCGACCGGGACGGCAACGCGAGCCAGATCGGCCGGTGGCGGGTCACCGAGGTGCGGGGCGACGACGTCATCGCCGTGCTTCTCGAGAGCTTCGGCGTCCAGCCGTCCGGGGGCATGCGCGCCCTGATCAGGTCGTCGCGCGGACCTGGCTTCACCCAGGGGCCCGATGTCCGGGTTCCCGGCAGCGACAGCTCCTTCGTGCCGGGGAAGGTGACCGAGGTCCGCGGCCAGGACGTCACGATCCAGCTCGATCGCGACGCCTTTCCGGTGGTCGGCGATCGGGTCGAGCTGAGCTTCTCCTACGGCGACGACACCATCGTCGTGGGCGCCTGGCGGGTCAGCGGGGTGAGGGACGACGGGCGGGTCGACGCCGAGGCCGTCGATGCCAGGGGCGAGCCGACCCCGACGATGGATGCGGCCGTCTTCGCGACCGGAGCGGGGCCCGTCGCGGCGCCGCAGAAGGTGCGCGCCGACGCCCAGAGGAGTGATTCCGCGGCGGAGATCTTCGACGAGGGGGTGCGCCTGGAGTCGCAGGACGCGGCGCGGGCCCTCGAGCTGTTCGTCAAGGCCGCTGGCCTCGGCCATGCCGAGGCCGCGGAAAGAGCCGGGAGGGCCTACCACCGCGGCCTCGGTGTGCCGCAGGATGACGCCGCCGCCCTGCGCTTCTACCGTCAGGCCGCCGAGGCGGGCCGGCCCGCGGCGCAGAACAACTACGCCGTCTTCCTCGCGACCGGACGTGGCGGCGTGGCCGCCGACGACCTACAGGCCGTCGAGTGGTACAAGAAGGCTGCGGCGCAGGGGGACAGCTATGCCCAGACCAACCTCTGCGTCCGGTACGGGGACGGGCTGCGAGTCGAGAAGGACTTCGACGAGGCCTTCCGGCTGTGCCGGCTGGCGGCCGCGCAGAACCACCCGGGAGCGTTCGACCGCCTCGGCTGGATGTACCAGTTCGGGCTCGGCGTCGAGGTCGACCTGGCCGAGGCCTTCCGCTGCTACGAGCGCTCGGCGAAGCTGGGCGACGCGAACGGCCAGAACAACCTGGGCTACCTCTACGAGCAGGGCTGGGGCGTGGCCCGCGACCTCCAGCAGGCACTCTACTGGTACCGCCAGGCTGCGGCGCAGGGCTCCGCCTGGGCCCAGTGGAACCTGGGCCGGATGCACCAAGACGGGCTCGGCGTGCCGGCCGACGAGAGAACGGCGGTCGAGCACTTGCGACGGGCGGCCCGCGGCGGCCACGAAGCGGCGAAGAAGGCCCTCCGGGAAAAGGGCCTGGACTGGCAGTGAAAGCGCTTCCGAGGGCGGGGGGCAGGGAGATCACGGCCGCTGGCGGCGCGGCGGATCGCATCGGCTGGCGGCGCGGCCCCGTGAACGC
>CAZKKP010000528.1:0-2074 GCA_964553295.1 uncultured Thermoanaerobaculia bacterium
TGCGCCCGTCGACGAGGTGGTAGCCGCGACTGGGGTGGGGGTTCCCTCATTGCATTCGATGTCACCATTGAGATTAACGCTGCAACCGACTGGCGTGGCGACAAGGTCCGCCAGGTCAATTTCTACCGTGAGGTCAGAGTAATAATAGAGAATGAGGATTCCGCCGGTCAGGTCGATACTGACTTCCACAGTGCCACTGGCCTGCGCCTGCGCCGGCGCGGGGGCCATCAGGGTGATCATCGCGACGATGGCGAGTGCTCCGAGAATCTTCTTCATGCCTTCCTCCTCGTGTTTCTGGGTCCTGGCCCCGCTTCGGGCGGGGAGGGGTTCGGGTTGACGATCCTGCCGGCCTTCATCACTCCGCGGCGATTCTCTATCAACATCCGTGCCAGGTTGCGGTCCCGACGTGGGGCTCGCGCGACGGTGGTCGGCGTTTCCGTTCGGAACAGGTGTCCCGTTCCGGGACCGTTTGCCCGGCGTGGGCTCAAAGATCTGTGGTGAGTGTACCGCACTTCGGTCTCCGCGCAAGTGGGTAAGTGACGTCGGGGCGAGAGTTGCATCGCGAGATCCTGGGATCTGAGAGGAGACCCATGCGGATCCGCGGGGAAGCAGGGGGTGTTCAACGATGATTCGGCGGCGGCAGTGTGCGGCCCAGGGTCCGGGGTGGTGCCCCAGGAGCTTGCAGAGGTCTGTCAGAAAGCGCTACTTCGTCGTGAGTTACGCGAGCCTCTCGGTGGGGTCGCCCGCTCGGGAGGGCGCCGCCTCCGTGCCCCTCCCGGCCCGGAAGTCCAGGCGTCCCGCGAGAGTCTCCTGTCAGAGCCCCACGTCAACAGCTCTTCGAGCATCCCGTGGTACGCCGTTGCGGAGCTCGTGCCGCTCCTCTGCGCCGTCCTCTGCGTCCTCTGCGTCCTCTGCGGTTCAATTCTCTGTGCTCTGTGACCGCGGAGGACACGGGGATGGGGCTCTCGGGTTGTGGGGTCGGGGGAGACACGGGATGGGGCTGGGTTCGGCGGTGGTGGTTTGTGTGGGGTCGCTTTTCTTACCACAGAGGACGCAGAGGAACGCAGAGGAGGGGGCTGACCTTCGCTTCTCTGTGCCTCTCGGTGCCCCTCTGTGCCTCTGTGGTGAACAGACCGGCTGGTGGCTTGCGGGTACGGCCCGCGCTGTGCCTCTGTGCCTCTGTGGTTCAACTCCTGTCGTTGGGTTTGGGGGGCGTCCGCGCTGTGGGTCAATTCCGCCGCGAGGTTGCCCGCCCCCGGGGTCCTCCGATACCCTCGACGAGTCGCCCGGCCGAGGACAGGCTGGTCAGGCACTGACCCGAGGGAGCCGAGATGACCGAGCGTCGCAGGGGGGAGCCCCTCGACATCAGCCAGGAGCTGCTGGCGCAGGCGCTGCGCAGCGTCCGTGAGGGGGTGTGCATCTCCGACCCGGACGACGTCATCCGCTACGTCAACGAGTCCTTCGCGGAGATCGTCGGCTACGCTCCCGAGGAGCTGATCGGACGGCCGGTGTCGATGCTCCGGCCCCCGGACTTCGCGCCGGAGCGGGCCGAGGAGGTGCTGCGAGAGACCCTGGAGCGCGGTGGCTTCCAGGGCGAGCTGGTCAACGTCCGCAAGGACGGCCGGCGGATCCTCGTCGCGGTCAACACGACGGTGCTGCGCGACGACGCCGGTGAGGTGCATGCGATGTTCGGGACCGCCCGGGACGTGACCGCCGAGCGCCGGCGCGAGGAGGAGATCGAGGAGTCCGAGCAGCGGCTGCGGGACATCGTGGTCCACTCGTCCAACTTCTTCTACTCGCACGGGCCCGACCACGTGCTGACCTACGTGAGCCCGCAGTCGCGTGAGTTCTTCGACTGCGAGCCCGAGGAGGCGCTGCGCCGCTGGACCGAGCTCGCCACCGACAACCCGGTCAACGCCCGTGGCATCGAGCGGACCCAGCGGGCGATCGACACCGGCGAGCGGCAGCCGCCCTACGAGCTCGAGCTGGTGGGGATGAAGGGCCGCCGGATCTGGGTCGAGGTCAACGAAGCCCCGGTGGTGCGCGACGGCCGCACGGTGGCGATCGTCGGCGC
>CAZKKP010000528.1:2084-3019 GCA_964553295.1 uncultured Thermoanaerobaculia bacterium
CGGCGCGCTCACCGACATCACCAAGCGTCGCCGCGCCGAGCAGGCCCTGGCCGAGAGCGAGCGCAACTACCGCGAGATCTTCAACGCCACCGCCGAAGCGATCCTGATCGCCGACGCGACCGGCGGCCGCGTGCTCGACGTCAACGACTCGATGCTCAGGATGTACGGCTACTCGACTCGGGAGGAGGTGGTGGGCCAGAGCCTTGCGCGGCTCAACGCCAGTGTGTCCCCCTACACCGAGGCCGCGGCGGAGCGCTGGCTCGAGCGCGCCATCGAGGAGGGCGCCCAGGTCTTCGAGTGGCTCGTCCGTCGGCCCGACGGCGACCACTTCTGGGCGGAGGTCTCGCTGCGCAGCTCGCAGATCGGCGGCCGTGGCAGGGTGCTGGCGGTGGTGCGCGACATCACCGAGCGCCGCGAGCTCGAGGAGCATCTCCGTCACTCGCACAAGATCGAGGCCCTGGGGCGGCTCGCGGGTGGCGTGGCGCACGACTTCAACAACCTCCTGCAGGCAATCCTGTCGACCACGCAGACGCTCCGTATCCGGACGAGCGAGCGTGAGGTTCTGGAAGTGTCCGAGGAGATCGGGATGCTGGTGTCCCGAGGCGCCGCCCTGGCTCGCCAGCTGCTGCTGTTCGCCCGCCGGGACGTGACGACTCGCCACCGGGTCGAGCTCACGGCGCTGGTCGAGCGGGAGCTCGCCATGCTCCGGCGCCTGCTCCCCGAGAACATGACCCTCGAGATGGCGCCGTCGGCCGAGCCGCTGCCGGTCGAGGGCGACACCAGCCAGCTCGAGCAGGTGCTGCTCAACCTCGTGGTCAACGCCCGCGACGCCATGCCCACGGGGGGAAGGATCGTGGTGCGAACCGGCGCCGACGGCGAGGAGGTGTGGTTCGAGGTCGAGGACTCCGGCCACGGTATGGACGACATCGTCCGCC
>CAZKKP010000529.1:0-3017 GCA_964553295.1 uncultured Thermoanaerobaculia bacterium
GACATGTAGGCGGCAGTGCCGAGGATCATGCCGAGCTCGGTGCCCCGGGCCGCCGTCAGGGTGGGCGAGCTCAGCATCGCCGGTGAGGCGAGGGCCGCCCCCGACCCGCTCCCCGCCACCGGGACCAGCGCCTTGGCGAGGCCGAAGTCGAGGACCTTGACCTTGCCATCGTCCGTGACCTTGACGTTCGCCGGCTTCAGGTCGCGGTGCACGATCCCCTTCGCGTGCGCTTCCTCGAGGGCGTGCGCGATCTGCAGACAGACAGAAAGGCTCTCAGTGAGGGGGAAAGGCCCCTGCTCCAGGCGTTCCGCCAGAGTCGGGCCTTCGACGAGCTCCATGACGAGAGCTCGCGTGCCGTCGCTCTCCTCGAGGCCGAAGATCGAGGCGATGTTGGGGTGGTGGAGCTGGGCGAGGAGCTGCGCCTCGCGTTCGAATCTCGCGAGGCGCGCCCGGTCTTCCGTGAACGCCCTGGGCAGCACCTTGATCGCCACGTCGCGCTTCAGCCGGGTGTCGGTCGCCCGGTAGACCTCTCCCATGCCGCCTTCGCCCAGCTTGGCGGTGATCGAGTAGGGGCCGAGATGGGTGCCGGGCGAGAGGCTCATCGCTCGTCCGGCCTCAGGCGACCCGAGCGAGCCGAGAGGCCTGCGGGCAGGAGCGATCGCTCGGACGAGCCGCTCGCAGCTTCACCACGTGGACTTTCTGGTCAGGGATAGTGAATATCATTCCGCCTCCTCGTCAACCCTTCCACTACCTGAGGCTATTCCGAGCGGAGCACGGGGACGACCGACCCTCCCGAGAGGGCCAGCGGAAACGGAACCGATGGCGGCGAGACCCGGGCGGTTACCCGCCCGGGTCTCGCCGGTACCCGCGCCAGGTCGGACAAGGCCGACAGTGTCTCACCTGGCATTACGTATTCGTCGGGCCAGGTACCCATCCCCACAGCGCACGCCGCCGAGCTCGGCGGTCTGGTCGAGGACGTCGAACAGGCCGCTGAGGCTCAGGGTGGCGGACTGCCGCGGGCTGCCCCAGACGAAGCAGTGGTCGCACTCGAAGAGACAGCGGTACGTCAGCAGGATGTGGACGCCTTCGAGCTTCATCGTCAACCTCCCGACGCTGCGGTCAGCGGGCCGGGCCGTCGCGCAGCTGCAGGCGGCTCAGGGCGCGGTGGCTGAAGTCCGACCGCGGACTCGACGCGGTCGCCTGGATCCGTTGCTCGGCCACCGCCTCCCGGAGCACGCCGCGGTCGACCTCCCAGCGTGCGGTACCGCTGACGGTCATCACCCCGTGCTCGATGTGCACCCTGCCCGACGGCTTGAGCTTGACGTCGAAGTCCTCCAGGGCGGCCTCGGCAACCACCCGGATCACCACCACCCGACCGGCGTCCTGGTAGCCGACCTCGTCGACCCTGAAGGACACCCCGAGGCGGAGGGGCCGGCCGCCGAGCTGCTGGACCGGTACGTCGAAGGTCTTGGACCAGCTCTGGCCGGCAGCCACCGGGCCTTCGGGGGCCGTGGTCAGCGCGAACCACAGCCGGGGGTCGACCCCGGGCAGAAGGTAGAGGGCGATCGCCTCGATCCCCTCCGCCCCGCGGACCTCGAAGCGCGGGCCGAAGGTCACGGCGAGGCGCTTGGCGAACGGGGTGTTGGGTCCCGGCGGCAGCCACCTGGCGCCGAGCAGGAGGCTTGCCTGTCGGGGATCGGCCTTGACCCCGATCGCGCCCCTGGGCCCCTCGGCCCGGCTCTCGAGCGAGTCGCCGTCGAGCCGGAACGTGCATCCGCCGGCGCCGTCGACCGCCTCGGCGACCAGGGCAAAGCTGAAGTCGGTACCGGCCTTTACCCAGTCGCCGCCCGGAATCGCGGGCTCCCAGCGACTCTCGGTCTCCAGGCGCCAGACGTAGGGCAGGGTCATGCCGGGCTCGTACCTGGCCCGGATCAGCAACTCGTCGCCGGCGCCGGCAACGCTTCCGACCGCGAGCACCGAAGCCAGTGCCAGGGTGGCGAGCGTGAAGGACCGACGGGTGAAACGGGTCGTGCGAGTCATCGCTGTCTCCCCGGGTCTCGCCACCGCCCAGGCGGCTGCGAGCTGGCTTCCCACAGCCTACCTCAGCGCTCGCGAAACGGCTTCCGTCGTCGATGCTCCGGTGAGGGTGTGTGCCTGGGGTGAAGACCCGGCCGCCCGACCGAGGCCGAGCCCCTGGTTCTCTGCAGAAACCACGACGAGTTCGCCGGGCGCGATCGCGTCTGGTGAGAGAAGTGAGAGCGTGTTCGTGGCAACCGTCGAACTCACGCCACCCGGAGAGGCTTGATCTGCTTCACGTCGTCACGGACCGCTTGCTCGGTCTCCCACAGCTCGACCGCGCGCTGTAGGTTGAGCCAGAGATCGGGCGAGTTGCTCAGGCTTGAATCTCTGACGATCTGACCTCCGAGAGTGCCAGGTCGCGGGCTCCTGGAATCCCTGTATGTCACTCATTTTTCGTCACTTGAATTCGACCATGCGGGCACACCCGCTGCAGAAGGCCGCCGCACGCCAGGCAGATCCTCGGATCCTGAAGCCTCGCACTCATGGGCGCCTACGCCGTCTCTCGAAGCGGAACTCCGTCCACAGAGAGTGCCAGGCCATCTCAGAACAGAGTTGCGGCAGACGGCCGACTGGTTCCCGCTGTGTCCACTTGCGGTCGGATCGCCGAAGAGCTCCGCGCCGTCAACCCGGCGCGCCTGCCGTCGTCGAAACGGTCATGGTCAACGCAACGTCTGGATGGGGCGGCTTCGCACGCCGAGGTAACCTGCGGGCCACCGCCGTGTTCGTGTTCGTTCTCGTTCTCGGGGCCCCGAGCTCCCGGGCCCGGGAAACGGCGGCCTTCGACGCCGAGGCGGTGCGGCTGAGCCCACCCGGGGCCGTGTACATCGACCCCGAGGTCCTGCAGGTCGGCGGCAAGCTGGTCTTCCAGACCGGCCGCGGCGAGATCTGGCTCGCCGATCTCGATCCCGACACCGGGCTCTTCGTGTCGCCCGACGGCA
>CAZKKP010000530.1:0-3013 GCA_964553295.1 uncultured Thermoanaerobaculia bacterium
CAGCACTCCGCCACACCCGGCGCGGGGGCGCGCCGCTGCCCCTGTCACTGTTTCAGCGTCGTCCGTCCCCCGTCGGATCGGGCTCGGCGACCGAGGGTACTGGCATCACGGGCCGTGCCCGCGGGCTGAGGGTGTCGCGGGTTGGAGTGTCGGGCTGCCCTCGGTTGCCCGTTGCTCCGGAGCCCGTTCCCGGCCCCTTCTGGCAGGGGCGAGTCGTGGTGCCAGCGTCTGGCCGGCACACGCGGTCGATGCGAGTCAGCATCGTCGACCCGGGAAGGCGCGAGAGGATCCGGGATCGGGGCGCAGGCCGCGGGCGGCGGGCGGCAGGGTTCGGGCGCGGCGACCGGAGTGATGGCGTCACGGACAGTGCCCGCGGTGCGGGGTTGTCGTGGGTCGGGGTGTCGGGCACGGACTCGGGTCCCTGAGCCCTCAGAGTTTGTGAAAGAACCGGCCCTGAGCACACAAGTCTGCTTACAAAGCATTGAAGAGAATGGTTGAAGCATGTTGTGAATACCGCAGAAACCGAGTTCTTTCACAAACTCTCAGCCCTGAGCCCTGTGCCCTGATCCGGGCTCCTGAACCAAGCAGACCGTAACCGGTAGGACGAGGGTCTTGACACCACGACAGCGATCTGGCCCGCTGCCCGCTGCCCGCTGCCCGCTGCCCGCTGCCCGCTGCCCGACGCTGAGGCGCGCCCGGGTTGGCACGACCCTGCCCTCAAGCTGGTTTCGGGGGCCCGGGGGCAGAGCCGCCAAAAAACCGCGACGCGGCCTCGCGGATGAAGTGGGGAGTGTGAGGTCCGAGAATGGTGCAACCTGACGCGGCTGGGCGGCCGGAGGAATGGGGAATGATGAACGAGGGCTTCGGCGGGGCGTGGATCGGAGTGATCATCATTCCGCATTCCTCGTTCGGTTTCACGCTTCCGAACCTCACCTCCCCCCGCCCCACAGCAGCAGCCCCTCCACGGCCCCGAAGTGCCGGTCGTACGTCACCAGCCAGCTTCCGGTCTCGATCGCGTGGGCGGCGATCCAGACGTCGTTGATCGGGATCGGGGCGCCGGCGCGGCGCAGGCGGTCCTTGACGACGCCGAACACCTCGGCCGTCGCAGGGGTGACGTCGACGGACCGGACCGGCGGCCGGCGCAGGAAGTCGGCGAGGGCCTCGAGGTTCTCCGGCTCGCGGCTGCCGCCCTTGAACCCGGCGTGCAGCTCGCCGAGCACGACCACCGACACGAGCACCGCATCGGCGTCGGACAGCGCCGCGAGCACGGCCTCGTCCCCCGCCAGCAGGGCGGTGTAGGCGTTCGTGTCGAGCAGGATCCTCTTCACTGCCAGTCCCGCCCGTCGACCTGCGAGAAGGCGGCGGTGGCGTCGCGGAACTCCTCGAGGTCCTGCTCGGTCCAGAGGCCGGCGAAGGCCTCGAAGTGCTCGCGGTTGCGGCCCGCAGGGCGCGGCTTGAGACCGAGCGCCTCCTCGAGCAGGCGCTTGACCACCCGGTTGACGCTCGTCCCCTGGTCCTGGGCGGCCCGCTGCAGCCTCGTGGCGAGCTGCTCGTCGACGCCGTGGATCGTGATGGACTTCATCTCTGCCTCCTGATGAACCGTATCACAGTTCATTGAAGTGAATCATCCTCTGGCGATGTTGAACCGCTCTCGGGCCCCAGGACCGAGCGGCAGTGATCGCCGCTTCGGCATTCCGGATTCCGCACTCCGCTTCCCGATCTCCCTGTAACGTCCCCTCCCCCTCCGGCCTCGTACCTGGTGAACGCTGCATCGTGGGCCAGCTCAAGTGGTCGAGGGAGAGTGCGATGCGGCGGCCGTCGCGCTGTTGGAACGGGATCCTTGACATCGATCTGCGGCAACGCCTGCGGCGGCGATCATCGGCCGGGTCGACGTCCCGCGGCGGAGCCGGCGACAGCGGGCGTTGCCGGCCCGGAGAGTTCAGCGCGGGCGGAAGAAGGCGATGGAGCTGGTGTAGCCGTGGAGGAAGGTGCGGCCGTGGACGGGGCCGATCTCGCCGTTGCAGAAGAAGCCGGCCATGGGCAGGGGGCCGAGGGCGTTGCGGACCAGGGAGCTGTCGTGCCCGGGGCGGCCGTAGAGGTGCTCGCCGCGGCCCAGGCAGGAGAACATCAGGGCGCCGGACGGGCGGCCGGGGGAGCGTCGGCGGAAGGCCGCGAGGTGGGCCTCGAGGTCGGCGGAGGAGGTGTCGGCGTCGCGCAGGTGGAACTGGACCACCTGGCCGACGCGGATGTGCTCGGCGACCGCGAGGGCGCCGCTTGCAGGGTCGATGCCGATCAGGTTGCGGATCAGGAAGTCGCCCGGACCGTAGCTCGAGAGGCCGTCGCGCATCACCAGGCCGAGGAAGAGGGCGTACTGGAGCAGCTCGCGATCACGCTCGTCGAGGGACTCGAAAAGCTGGTGGAGGATGGTCACCGGCGCCTCGCCGTCCAGCGAGGTGATCGAAGTGCCCTCGACGCCGGTGACGAACAGGGGCGTGCCGATCGGCCGGCAGCCCTGGGCGACCAGGGTGTCGACGGCGAGGTCGCCCTTCAGGGACACGCCGACGATGCCCTCAGCGGAGGCGTCGCCGTCGAGAAACACCAGGTTGGAGCCGGCCCGGCGGGCGCCCGAGGCCAGACCGCCGAAGACCACGGTGCCGGGCCGCACCCGGTCGAGGCCGCCGATCAGCCCCTCGACCGGGCTCGAGTAGGGCTCGGGCACCAGCAGCACGGCCTCGGGGGGGTCGCCGACGCCGACCAGGTCATCCCAGAATGCGGCCGCGTCCTCGGGCTCCGGCACCTCGTGCGGGGCGATCCGGAAGGGCCGAGCCTCGACGCCTGGCAGCACGGCGGCGGCGGCCGCGAGGGCCGGCCGGTTCTCCACCTCGCGGCCGGCGCCAAGCGTGCCGCCGCCCGAGCAGCCGAGCCGCACTGCGTTCGGGAAGCGTGCGGCGAGAAGGTCGGGCAGGGCGTCCCAGACCGCCCGGTGCTCAGGGGACACGAAGGCGACGAGCAG
>CAZKKP010000531.1:0-1221 GCA_964553295.1 uncultured Thermoanaerobaculia bacterium
TTCCAGAAGGCCGCCGCACGCCCGGCAAATCCTCCGGATGGTCGCCATGACTGCGTGATGCGGAGGTACACACAGTATGGCAGTCGCGGAGAAACGCCCGTGTACCCGGGCCCGTCCGGATTCCCTTCAGCTGTCGCGGGTCTCGACGGCGCGCTGGCGGCGACGGTCGACCTCGAGGCGGAGGACGTCCGGGCGGGCGTAGTGGCCGGCCGGGTCGAAGCTCTGGCGGGCCTCGAGCACCCGGCGGCGGTCGAGCTCGACGACGATCAGCCGCTCCTCGCCGACCACCGGCTCGACCAGCCAGGCGCCGTCGGGGCCCGCCACCGCCGAACCGCCGTCATACAGGTACTCCCCCGCCCCGGCCAGGAAGCGATCGCGCAGCGGGAAACCGGCCGGCACGTCGGAGGGTCGCAGCAACCCGCTCGCGGAGACCACGAAGGAGCGTGACTCCAGGGCGATGAAGCGGGTGATCTCGGCGGTGAGCCGGCGGGCGCCGGGCCAGATCGCCAGGTGCAGGTCCTCGCCGAGCCCATACAGCGCGGCCCGGGCGAGGGGCATCCAGTTCTCCCAGCAGTTCAGGGCGCCGACCGCGAACGGCCCGACCCGGTGCACGGTCAGCCCGGCGCCGTCGCCTATCGCCCAGGCCAGGCGCTCCTCATAGGTCGGCATCAGCTTGCGGTGCACCGAGACCACCTCGCCGGCAGCGTCGACGAACACCCGCGAGCAGTAGAGGCTGTGGCCACCGCGGTCGAGGGGCCGCTCGGCAACCCCGATCACCACCGCCATGCGGTGCCGCCGCGCCGCCACCAGCACCGGGTCGAGGTCGCCTTCCTCGAGGCACACCGCCTGCTCGAGGTAGAGGGCGTGCAGCTCCTTCAGCTCGGGCGCCTCGAAGCGCGCCCCGTCAAGCCGGCACAGCCAGGCCGGGTAGCCCGGCACCAGCGTCTCTCCGAGCACCGCCAGCCCACAGCCCGCTGCCGCGGCCTCGTCGAGCCCGCCGACCACCTTGGCGATCGTCGCCGGTCGATCGAGCAGCACCGGCGCCATCTGCACGATCCCGACCCGCAGCGTTCCCTCGCTCATCAGCCCTCCCACGGGGACGACAGGATGATGGCCCAGCTCCGGCGGGCCCGCAACCGGGCGGCCGGGGTACTCACCTCGGCACGGGCCGTCCCCCGGGTCCCGGGTCGTCTCGTGCCCTCGCGAGGCGGAAGTGCCGGC
>CAZKKP010000531.1:1321-3004 GCA_964553295.1 uncultured Thermoanaerobaculia bacterium
GGGGTTGAACCACAGAGGCACGGAGGCACAGAGGGGCGGCGCGGATCCCGCGACGCCGGCCGTCCCCCGGGTCCCGGGTCGTCTCGTGCCCTCGCGAGGCGGAAGTGCCGGCCCGCCCCACCCTCGGGGGGTTGAACCACAGAGGCACGGAGGCACAGAGGGGCGGCGCGGATCCCGCGACGTCGGGGCAGTGGCAGGGGGCGGTCATGGTGAGGGCGCCCGCCGTCGGGTCGCCGGCCTCGGAGAAGAAGAAGCCCCCCGTGCGGGGGGCTTCCAGGAAGAGCGCGAGCTCTCGATCAGAGGGCCTTGAGCATGCCGTCGGCCTCGTCGCAGGTCTTGCGGACGCCGGCGACGGACTTCTCCAGCGCAGCCTTCTCCTCGGCGGTGAGGTCGAGCTCGATGACCTGCTCGACGCCGCCCGCGCCGATGATCGCCGGCACGCCGACGAACAGACCGTTGACGCCATACTCGCCCTCGAGCTTGACGCACACCGGCAGGATCTTGCGCTTGTCGTAGATGATCGCCTCGGCCATCTCGAGGGCCGACCAGGCCGGCGACGCGAAGGCCGAGCCGAAGCCGAGCAGGCCGACGATCTCGCCGCCCGCCTTGCGGGTGCGTGTCTCGATGGCCGCCAGGGTCGCCTCGTCGAGGAACTTCGCGACCGGGATTCCGGCGATCAGGCAGGAGCTGCGCACCGGCACCATGTCGTCGCCGTGGCCGCCGAGCACGATCGCGCTGACGTTCTCCACCGACACCTTGGCCGCCTCGGCGACGAAGTAGCAGTAGCGGCCGGAGTCGAGCACGCCGGCCATGCCCATGATCTTGTTCTTGGGCGGGGCGAGCTTCTTGTCGATGGTGTAGACGATCGCGTCGAGGGGGTTGGCGACCGAGATGATGATCGCCTTCGGGCAGTACTCCTGGATACCGGCGGCCACCGAGTTGGTGACCTTGAGGTTGATCGCCAGCAGCTCCTCACGGCTCGGGAAGGTGCCGTCGGGACGCGCCTTGCGTGGCACGCCGGCGGTGTTGATGATGAGCTCCGAGCCGGCCAGGGCCGAGTAGTCCTTGGAGCCCACGCAGCGCACGTCCGAGCGGATGGTCGGCAGGCCCTCGGCGATGTCCAGGGCCTTGCCCTTGGCCACCGACTGCTTGCGGGTGGTCTCCTGGCGCTCCGGCGGATCGTCCGGGTTGACCATCGGCGCCGGGTCCGTCACACCGACCTCTCGCGCCAGGCGTCGCTGCGCGATCTCCTGGACCAGGACTCCGCCGATAAATCCGCCGCCGATGACTCCGATCTTCTTCAACATCTCCGATCTCCTTTCAGCCGCGCACGACGGGCGCGGCTTTCCATCCCGCGTCCGTCCCCGCCGGTTCGTGTGAAAAAAGGTACGAGCACCATTCGCACGACAGAGTATCACCACCCGGCGCGATCGGCATCAGTCTTCCGGGTCTCGAGAACGACCGCGCTCCCGGCCGAGCAGCAGCTCGAGGCCGCTCTCGATCACCGAGGCGCCGCGGCGGGCGATCTCCTCCCGCGCCCGGCCCAGGGTCTCGCCGGTGACGACCTCGGCGACGCCGTCTCTCAGGCCCTCGCGAACCTGCCGGCGCAGCTCGGGCAGGAGCTCGTCGCCGCCATCCCGGACGCCGCCCTGGACGGCCTCCCGCAACCGCGGCAGCAGCCGA
>CAZKKP010000532.1:0-3004 GCA_964553295.1 uncultured Thermoanaerobaculia bacterium
GTCCTCCAAGGGATGCAGGCGCAGCAGCACCGAGCGCACCCCGAGGCCGAGCAGCGCCGCCAGGTGACCGTCGGGGTCGCCGGGGTCCGGCCGGACGGCGACGCCGATCCCGTCGAAGCGGACCGGTCGCGCACCGATCTCCGTCTTGAGAGCGCGGTACCGCCGCCGCACCTCGGGCGCTGCGCCCAACACGAGAGCCAGGTCGGCGACGTGGCTCGGCGCGTCGGCCAGGCGAATGGCGAGCTTGTGCCAGCGCCCGGCGTGCTGGTGGGGCTGATCCGACAACCTGTCCCAGACCGCCCGGTCGCGCGCCGCCGCGCCGGCGGCGGCCGGCGGGATGTGCGGGTGGTGCATGCCGCCGTGGCCGTGACGACCGGGACGCAGCTTCCTCAGCCGGTTCTTGAGAGCGTGCTTGGCCCGGTACCCGGCCACCGACACGGAGTACAGCCACCAACGCAGGTCCAGACGACGCGGCACGAGACCCCAGTATCCGCGGAGGAACGCCTCGCGGTGCGGCCGCTCGAGCACCGGCAGCCGGCAGATGTCTCGCGTCCTGCGCCAGGCGCCGGGCCTCTGGCCGGTGCGCGCCCGGTTGAGGTCGACGAGATACAGCTCGAGACCGTCGGCGCCCGGGCGGACCAGGATGTTGCCCAGGGACAGGTCGCGGTAGACGATGCCCGCGTCGTGCAGCCGACGCGCCATCCCGCCGAGCTCGGCGAGAAAGGCAAGGGGCTCGACCGCGGGGAAGTCCCCCGCCGGCTCGTCCCCGTTGAGCCGGCGGAAGAAGTGGCGGACCTCGAAGGCGCCGACCAGCTTCTCGGTGACCAGAAAGGACGGCCCCGCCGGCGCCGACGACTCGACCAGAGCCACCGGCCGCGGTGTGGCGATCCCCGCCGCCATCAGCGCCGCCGCCACCCGCCAGCTGCGGGCCGCCTTGCTTCCCCTCAGCCGCCGCTCCCAGCGCCGCCGCCAGCCCTGGTTGCGGAACTGCTTGACCACCACCTCGAGCGGGCCGGACGGCGTCTCGAGCCACGTCGCGTAGAGGTAGTTCCTCCCCCAGTGGACGGTTTCAAGGGCCGCCGCGGGGTCGCACACCCGCTCCAGCTCCGGGGCCGGGTCGACGAGACCCGGCCACCGGGCCACCTCGCCCCCGAGCCCGCCCCCGGTCCACGGCCGCACCTGCCAGCCGCCGGCCCCTCCGTCCCCCCCGGCCATGGCCGCAGCATAGCAGCGGCGGCCCCTGCCGAAGGCATCCGTGTATACTCCGGGTTCGTCGCCAGCCGCTGCGCCGGCCGGCGCGAGGACCACCCATGAGACTGCCTTCGGGCGAGCTCGCCCGCCGCCTCGACCTCCCCGAGGGGACCCTCGAGCGCTGGATCCGGCAGGGACGCATCCCTGTGCAGCGCCTGGACGAGTCGTGCCTGTTCGACGACAAGGAGCTGCGCGAGTGGGCCGCGGCCCACCGGCTGGAGTACCGCGAGGGCAACGGTCCGACCGTCGACCTGCCGGACGGGAGAACCACTCGGCTCGCCGACGCCGTCCGCCGCGGCGGCACCCATCCGGTCGCGGCGGACGATGTCCGCTCGGCCCTCGCGGCGGCAGCCGGCACTCTCGGCGGGCTGTCGCCGAACCTCGGCGCGGAGCTGCTCGACCGGCTCCTCCAGCGGGAGCTCCTGTCGTCCACCGGCATCGGGCGCGGCATCGCGGCCCCCCATCCCCGCTCGCCCCTCCCGGGCCTCGTCGAGTCCTCGACGATCCCGGTCTGCTTCCTCGCGCGACCGGTCGACTTCCAGTCGATCGACGGTCGCCCGGTCCACACACTGTTCCTGCTGCTGGCGCCGACGGTCGAGGAGCACCTCGCACTGCTCTCCCGGCTCGCCTTCTGTCTGCGCGACGACTCGTTCGTCGAGCTCGTCGAGCGCCGCCCCGGGCTCGAGCTGCTGCTCGCCGCCATCTCCGGCGTCGAGTCGAGGTTGCAGCCGGAGAGCTGAGGTGACCACCGACCGACGGCTGCTGCCGCTGCCGGTGCGGTTGCTGCTTGCTCGGGTCGACGAGCGGCTGCTGCTGATGGTCGGCGGGATCGTGGTCGGCGTCTTCGCCGGCGTCGCCGCGGTCATCCTCACCCGGGCCATCGCCGGGGTCGAGCACGCGCTGCTCGGCTGGCGCTCCGCGCCCTGGGCTTTCATCCTGCCCGGTCTCGGCGCCGCCCTGTCGGCGCTGTTCCTGGTCCACGTCGTGCGGGAGAACGCCGGCCACGGCGTGCCCGAGGTCATCCTCAGCGTCTCCCGCCGCGGCGGCCTGCTGCGCTTCCGGCAGAGCTTCTCCCGCCTGATCTCGAGCTGCCTGACCATCGGCTCGGGCGGCTCCGCCGGCCCCGAAGCGCCGGTGGTGATGAGCGGCTCGGCGATCGGCTCGAGCATCGCCCGGGTCGCCGGGCTCAACGAGCGCCAGCGGGTCATCCTGGTCGGCTGCGGCGCCGCCGGGGCGATCGCCTCGATCTTCAACGCCCCGATCGCGGGCATGGTGTTCGCCATGGAGGTCATCCTCGGCGAGTGGAGCCGGGTCACCATCGCACCGATCGCCGTCGCCTCGGTCGCCGGCGCCCAGGTCTCGCACCTGCTGCGCGGCAACCAGATTCCCTTCGGACCGGCGGCCTTCTCGATCGAGCTGCCCGACCTCCTCGCCGCCCTGCTCATCGGCATCGCCACGGCGCTGGCCTCGGTCCTGCTGACCCGCCTGCTGCGGCTCGGGACCAGGCTGTGGCAACACAGCCCGCTGCCGGTGTGGGCCCGGGCGATGGCCGGCGGGATCTCGGTCGGGCTGATCGGGCTGGCGATGCCGGTGGTGCTCGGCGAGGGTTACGGCGCCGTCCGGACCGCCATCGCAGGCGAGCTCGGCTCGACCCTGCTGCTCGTCGGGATCGCGATCCTCGCCAAGATCGTCGCCACCTCCTTGACCATCGGTTCAGGGGGATCCGGCGGCATCTTCGCCCCGTCGCTGCTCA
>CAZKKP010000533.1:0-2701 GCA_964553295.1 uncultured Thermoanaerobaculia bacterium
GGCGAGCAGCTCCCGCGAGTCGTGGTCGAGCTCGTGGGCGGTGCGTCGGATCTCGCCGTCGAGGTCGGCGAGGTGTGGCTCGACGGTGACCTCGGCTGCGGTGATCTCCTCGAGCAGCCGGAAGAGGTCGGCGCGGTCTCCGCTGCCCTCGCGGGCGCACAGGATGGCCCTGGCCCCGACCAGCTGGTAGAGCCGGTCTGCGACCTGGATCTGCCGCTCGGCCCACCGCTTGTAGTCGCGCACAGTGAGGGCGATGTCGCGCAGGTAGCCGGCGCGCTCGCCGGGGATCACCGGGTGGCGCTCGGGGCTGCCGGTGGGTGTGGCGGTCGTCCCCTCCAGGGTCCAGGGCGCGCCGAAGCGCCGCTCGAGCTCCGCCACGATCCCCTGATAGAGGGCGTTGACGCCGCGGTCGTGGAACTGGTGGGCGCAGGTGCCGTAGACCGGCAGCTCCTCGTCCGCCGGCCCCGCGAAGAGCTCGTGGCAGCGCCGGTACTGCTTTCTCACGTCGCGCAGCGCGTCGAGGGCCATCGGTCGGTCGAACTTGTTGATCGCCACGAAGTCGGCGTAGTCGAGCATGTCGATCTTCTCGAGCTGCATCGCGGCGCCGTACTCGGGGGTCATGACGTACAGCGAGAGGTCGGAGACGTCGACGATCTCCGAGTCGGCCTGGCCGATTCCCGAGCTCTCGACGATTACCAGGTCGAAGCCGGCAGCCTGGCAGATGGCGATCGACCACTCGATGTGCTGGCTGAGCGCCTTGTGGGCCTGGCGGGTGGCGAGCGAGCGCATGAACACCCGGCTCGAGGCGAGGGAGTTCAGGCGGATGCGGTCGCCGAGCAGGGCGCCTCCGGTCTTGCGCTTGGTCGGGTCGACCGACAGGATCGCGATCTTGAGCTCGGGGAAGTCTCCGAGGAAGCGCAGCACCAGCTCGTCGGTCAGCGAGCTCTTGCCGGCGCCGCCGGTGCCGGTGGCGCCGAGCACCGGCGCCTTGCGCTCGAGCCGGGGAATCTCGACCTGGCGACCCTCCTCGGCCATGGAGATCGCCCGGGCGACGTCGGTCCAGTGCTCGACGGAGGCGTCCAGCGTCACGTCGCGGCCCTCGGCGGTGGGGTCGAAGTCGCAGGCCTCGACCATGGTGGAGATCATGCCGTCCAGCCCGAGCCGTCGCCCGTCCTCGGGGGAAAAGATCCGGGTCACGCCGTAGGCCTCGAGCTCGGCGATCTCAGACGGCACGATCACCCCGCCACCGCCGCCGAAGACCTTGACGTGGCCGGCGCCCCGCTCGCGCAGCAGGTCCAGCATGTACTTGAAGAACTCGAGGTGACCTCCCTGGTAGGACGACACCGCGATGCCCTGGGCATCCTCCTGGATCGCCGTATCGACGATCTCGGCTACCGACCGGTTGTGGCCGAGGTGGATGACCTCGGCGCCCTGCGCCTGGAGGATCCGCCGCATGATGTTGATCGCGGCGTCGTGGCCGTCATACAGCGACGCGGCGGTGACGAAGCGGACCTTGTGCCGTGGCTGGTAGCGGGCGGGTGCCTTCATCGCGGGCCTCCCGGGTCGTGTCGTGGCAGGTGCATCTTACAGGGGAAGGGCTCAGGGAGGAGGGCTCGGGGCTCAGGGCTGCGGGCCGGCCCCCGCCCGGCCCGCGGGTCAGGGGTCAGGGGACAGGGGACGGGGGACGGTGTCCCTTCGCAGCCGTCCCTGCCGCTGCCCCTGCCCCCGTCGCTGTCCCTGTCACTGACGCTGTAGCTGTCGCTGCCCCTGTTGCTGCGACCGGGGGTGGTGGCGTCACGGGCAGTGCCCGCGGTGGGGGGGTTGTGGGTTGTGGGCTCGGGCTCGGAAACCATGCAGACCGTAACCGGCAGGGCGAGGGGCGTGACACGGCGACAGCGATCTGGCCCGATTCCCCGATTCCCCGACCCGACCCCGTGCGGGCAGGCGGGGGGTGTGCCCCGTCTGTCATGACCCCTCCCCTCGCAGGCGATCACGGCGGCGGTCTCGCGACGCGGGCGAGTGCGATTGCCGCTCGCCTCATGACCGTTGACAGGGGTGATCGATCAACATATTTTGCCAACATGAGACCTGTACAGATCCTCATGGACGATGAGCTGCTCGCGGCGCTCGACGCCGACAGCGAAGTGCGGCGGGTCGGCAGGTCGAAGGTCCTCCGCCGGCTCGCGGAGCAGTACCTCGAGCAGCAGCGTCAGGCGGAGATCGACGCCAGGTACGCGAGCGGCTTCGGCGACGGCGGGCGGGTCGCCGAGGAGCTCGAAGGCTGGGCCGAGGCGGGGACATGGCCCGACGAGTGAGCCGCGGCGATCTGTGGATGTACGCCTTTGCCCCTCCGGACAAGGAGCGTCCGGTGCTCATCCTCAGCCGCCAGGCCGTGATCCCGCTGCTGCGTACCGTCATGGTGGCGCCGGTGACCTCGGCCATCCACGGCGTGCCGAGCGAGGTCGTCGTCGGCGTCGAGCACGGACTGAAGCAAACCTCCGCCGTCAACCTCGACCACGTCCAGACGGTCGACAGCTCCCGCCTGAAGCGTTTCGTCGGTCGCCTCGACGACGCCATGATGACCAGAGTCTGCGAGGCCCTCGCGACCGCCGTCGGCTGCGATCGACTCCCCAGTGGCGAGTCCAGCCCATAGCCCAGCGCGGGCGGGCCCGCAACCCGACAGCCAGTGGTCACCGCAGAG
>CAZKKP010000533.1:2711-3003 GCA_964553295.1 uncultured Thermoanaerobaculia bacterium
TGTGCACCTCTGTGCCTCTGTGGTAAGAATTCTTCACCGCAGAGGCACAGAGGTCGGTGATCAGGGGACAGGGGACGGGGGACGTGGGCGCGCCGCCCGATCCGTTGGCCGTCGCCCGTGCTCCGTTGTCCGTCAAGGTCGGTTGTTGGTTGCTGGTTGCGAGCTGTTGGAGGGGAACCAGGTCCCGACAGGTGACAACCCGGGTGCGATCGCCGAGTTGCTCCGGACCGACAACCAACGACCAAGGACCAACAACCCGCCCCTTGCCGCTGCTCGCTGTCGCTGCCCACTG
>CAZKKP010000534.1:0-2991 GCA_964553295.1 uncultured Thermoanaerobaculia bacterium
GAGCTGGCCGCGGCGCCCGGCGCCCTGGTCGTGCTGCTGTCACCCCACCGGCTGCGGGCCGAGCTCGCCGACCTCGCGGCGGTGCTCGGCGCCGACCGGCCGGCGACCCTGCTCGCCGAGCTCAGCAAGCGTCACGAGCGGGCGGTCGTGGCGAGCCTCGGCGAGCTTCTCGACAGCGACGAGGTCGCCCGGCCGCGGGGCGAGTACGTGCTGGTCGTCGGACCGGGCCCGGCGCCGGCTTCCGGCGACCCGGCGTCGGCCGCCAGCGACCCGCGGGCGACCTACCGCGGGCTGCTCGCCGAGGGCCTGGACCGGCGCGCCGCACTCAAGGAGACCGGCCGCCGTCACGGCCTCAGCCGCCGCCAGGTCTACCACCTGGTCAGCGCCGTCGACGACGACGAGTCTCGCCCGGAGGACCGCGCCTGAGAGCCTCGTCTCGACGGCGCCGGAGCCCCTCGGCGGTGTGCTACGCTGGTCCGGTTGCGGGAGGTGTCGCGATGACACGACGGACGGTCGCGATGCTCGGCGCGGTGGTGGCGCTGGCCGGCGCGGCGAGCGGTTGCGGCGGCGCCCCGGTGCTCGGCGTGCTGCTGCCGACGACCGGGAGCGCGAGCACCTACGGCGAGTCGATCGAGAGCGGCGTGCGCCTCGCCCTGTCGGAGGCCCGCGGCCGCGGCGAGCTGCCCGAGGGCTTCGAGGTGGTCTGGGCCGACACCGGGTCCGACCCCCAGCAGGCGGTCGCCGAGCTGCGCCAGATGGTCGCCGGCCGCGGCGTCAAGATGGTGCTCGGGGGGGCGACCAGCGCCGAGGCCCGGGCGCTGCTGCCGGTGCTCGACGACCTCGGGATCGTCTGCCTGTCGCCCTCGGCCTCGGCCCCGGGCTTGGCCGCCGAGTCCCGCCACTTCTTCCGCATCTTCCCCTCCGACGAGCTGGAGGGCGGCACCGCCGGCAGGTTCCTCTATGACCGGCTCAACCTCGACACCGTGCTGCTGTACGTCGGCGACACCGAGTACACCCGGGGCATCGAGCCCGAGTTTCGGCGGCAGTTCGAAGAGGTGCTGGGCGGCCGGGTGGTCGACCGCATCGAGATCACCGACGAGGGCTGGCCGGAGCGCTCGGCGGCGGTGCTCGCCCGAGGGGCGGCCAAGGCGGTCTACGTGGTCGGCTACGCCGACCAGATCCTGGCCGTTCTCAGGCACCTGCGCGAGCAGGGGTTCGAGGGCCGGGTCTTGACCACCTCGGCGTTCTACTCGAGCCGGGTGGTCAACGAGGCCGGCGCCCTGGCGGAGGGGGTGCTGTTCCCGCTGCCCCCCTTCGACCGGACCTCGGAGAAGGAGCCGATCCTCGGCTTCGTCACCCGCTACATGGACACTTACCAGATGGCGCCGGACGTCTTCGCGGCCCACGGCTACGACGCGATGCGTCTGGCGATACTCGTCCTCACGCTGGCCAGGCCGCCGGAGACCACGGCCATCCGGCGCGAGCTCGGGGTCAGCCTGACCGAGTTCACCGGCGTCACCGGACCGATCCTGTTCGACGAGTACGGCGACGTGAAGCACTACCCGAAGATGTTCATCGTCGCCGACCGCCAGGTGGTGAGCTACCAGCGCTACCTGGAGGTCGAGCGGGCGCGCATCCTGCGCCAGGTCCAGAACCTGCTGATCAACCGATGACCGGCGCCCCGGGGCGAGCGGAGTAGACTCTCGCCATGGACGTGCTCGGTCTCTTGTGGCGCCAGCGGGCGCTGATCGCGGTGCTGGTGCGGCGGGAGCTGGTGGCGCGCTACCGGGCCTCGACGCTGGGCTTCCTGTGGTCGCTGCTCAACCCGCTGCTGCTGCTGGTGGTCTACGCGGTGGTCTTCACCACCATCTTCCAGCCCCGCTTCCCCGGCGGCCAGCCCTACCCGCTGTTCCTGTTCTGCGGGCTGCTGCCCTGGCTGATGCTCTCCGGGACCGTGCTCGACGCCTCGACCACCCTGGTCGACAACGGGCCGCTGCTCGCCAAGGTGATGTGCCCGCCGGAGATCTTTCCGGCGGTGACGGTGGTCTCCCACCTCGTCCACCACCTGCTGGCGCTGCCGGTGCTGCTCGGCGCCGTCGCCGGCGCCGCCCTGGCCGGCTGGCACCCCTTCCCGGCGACGGTCTGGCTGCTGCCGGCGGCGCTCGTGCCCTGGATCGCGGTGAGCGGCGGTCTGGCCATGGCGGTGGCGGCGCTGTCGGTCCACTACCGCGACCTGCGCGACCTGTCCGGCCACCTGCTCAATTTGCTGTTCTTCTCGTCGCCCATCATCTACAGCCTCGAGGGGCTCGAGCTGCCGCCGCCGCTCGAGCGCCTGCTGCGGCTCAACCCCCTGGCCGCCCTGGTCGAGGTCTACCGCGACGCGGTGTTCACCGGCACATTCTCGCCCTGGGACCGTTGGGCGGTGGCGCTGGCGACCGGCCTGGTGGTCTGGTCGGTGGGCGTCTGGGTGTTCGCACGCCACCGCGACACCGTGGTCGAGGCGGTGTGACGGTGCGCGGCGCCGTCGTCTTCGAGGGCGTGCGCAAGGTCTACCGCTGGCGCGGTCGGCCGCCGGGCGGCTCCCTCAAGGGCTCGCTGTTCCACCGCCGGCCGCCGGCGCGGCCGAGCGAGCACGTGGCGCTGGACGGCATCGACCTGGCGATCCGCCCGGGCGAAGCGGTCGCCCTGATCGGCCCCAACGGCTCGGGCAAGTCGACCATGCTCAAGCTCGCCAGCCGGATCCTCCGCCCGACCGCCGGCACCGTCGAGGTCGAGGGCCGGGTGACCGCGCTGATCGAGCTCGGCGCCGGCTTCCACCCCGAGATCACCGGCCGCGAGAACGTGCTGATCAACGGCATGCTGCTCGGGCTGTCGCGCGCCGAGGTCGAGGGGCGGATGCCGGAGATCCTCGAGTTCGCCGGGCTCGGCGACTTCGTCGACCAGCCGGTGAAGACCTACTCCTCGGGGATGTACGTGCGCCTCGGCTTCGCG
>CAZKKP010000535.1:0-442 GCA_964553295.1 uncultured Thermoanaerobaculia bacterium
GTCGCGCCAGTAGAGGTCCGAGTAGAGGTACTTGCTCTTCTCCAAGGCGTGGGCGATGGCGAACTGGGTGACGCCGAGGCGCTGCGACAGCAGGGTGGCGACCAGGTTGCCGTCGGAGTAGTTGCCGATGATCAGGTCGGGTCGGCCGCCGAGATCGGCGACCAGCTCGCCCTCGGCCTCGACGGCGAAACGCTCGAGGTAGGGCCAGACCTCGAAGCGCGAGATCCAGTGAGGCACGACCTCGCCGCGGGCGGTACGGAAGGGCACCCGGAGGATGCGGGCGCGCTCGGTGCCGGCGACCGGCTCGCGGCGCTGGCCGCACGAGGTTCCCCGGTGCTCGGGCAGCAGCCGGGTGAGGATCGCGATCTCGGGCTCGAAGTCGACGCCCTGCTCGTACAGGCGGGCCCGCATCTCCTGCTCCAGCGCCCGCACCTGGTCGAGG
>CAZKKP010000535.1:452-2970 GCA_964553295.1 uncultured Thermoanaerobaculia bacterium
CCGGTGTCGGGCAGGCCCATCCCCCCCTCCTGGCCGAAGAAGCCGTGCGGCGAGATGATCGCCACCCGGAAGACCATCGGGATTCGGGCCACGAAGTGCTCGAAGCTCGTCGCGTCGGGCGCCGCCACCAGGTCCTGCAGGAGGGCGAGGGTGTCGCGGATGCGATCGACCGTGCGACCCCAGCCGGGCTCGAAGCCGAGCTCCTGGAGCCGCCCGGCGACCGCGACCCAGTCGTCGTCTCCGGGGACCTGCTCGAGCGCCTCCAGGGCGTCGGCAACCGCGGTCCGCAGACGGTCGACGGTGTCCAACCGCGGGTGGACCATGAGCTGGTAGGAGCGGCACGTGTGCAGCGTCAGGAAGCGCAGCAGCTGCTCGAGGCCGCGCTCGCCGTCGGCGAGGAGGCGGCTGGCCAGCCGGCGATTCAGGTACTCGCCGCCGCGACCGATCCAGTGCCTCTCGCGCGGCCGCGGCAGCTCGTGGGCGAACGGGCCGAGGTCGATCTCGAACGGCCAGGCGTCCTCCTCGTCACGGCCGGTGGCGAGGCGCTCGCGAGTGCGCAGGTACTCCGAGGCGTCGATCTCGACCACCCCCAGGGTCTCGGCGTTGAAGCGCAGCCAGCGCCAGCGGCCGATCGCCGGGCGAGTGGCGAGGTCGAGCCAGGGCGGGTGGACGGTCGCCTCCTGGGCACGCTCGAGCTCGGGCTCGAGGGCGCTGCCGGCGAGGGCGGCAACCGGCCCGCCGTCTCTCGCCAGCCGCCGTCGGATGTCGGCGAGCTCGGAACGGAGCAGGAACTGCTTGCCGGTGCCGAAGCAACCGTTGAGCAACGAGTACACGGCGTCCCGGTGCTCCCTCAACAGCATGCGCAGATGGTCGACGGTCATGAGCCCTCTCCGTGGGTCTGGGCGCCGGCGGGCTCATCGGTGAGGAAACCGTGACGCACGGCCCCTTCCAGCACGCCGGAGGCGGCCCTGCCGTCGGCGAAGTGAACACCCTCCCGGCCGCGCAGGGACGCCAGCTCTGGCTCGTGGTTGCCGACCACCACCGCCGGGCCATCGAGGGTGAGCATCGCGGTGTCGTTGCCGGAGTCGCCGGCGGTGAGCACCTTCTCGAGGGGGAAGCCCCAGCGTCGGGCGAGGAAGCGGACCGCCGCCCCCTTGCCCGCCCGTCGTGGCAGCACGTCGATGAAGCGGCCGTGGGACACGATGACCCGCGCCTCGAGGCCTCGGGCCGCGACCAGGCGGCCGACCTCGCGGGCGCCCGGAGGGGAGTCGCCGACGAGGTCGTAGCTCACCTTGAAGGCCCGCTGCTCCGACGACGCCTGCAGGCGCAGGCCCTGGTGCTCGTCGAGCGCTGCCCGGACCTCGCCGGGCCGCCACTCGCGGTCGATGTGCCGGCGCCACTCGACGTCCTCACGAACCGGCTCGTAGCCGTACCAGATCTCCGAGCCCACCGAGGTGATCAGGACGTCCGGACGTGGCACACCGTGCTTCTCCAGCACTTCGAGAGCGCTCCCGACGGTGCGCCCGGTCGCCACCGCGAAGGCGACCCGATCCCGTGACCGGTCGAGCGCCTCGAGCAACCGCCGTAGCCCGTCCTCGTCCCCGAGCAGGGTGTTGTCGATGTCGGTGACGAGCAGCCGCTCCCGGTCGAGCAGCGCCGTCGACCCCGGTCGCCGGCGGCCGGTCAGGCGCCGGAGCAGGCCGAGGTAGCTGTCGACATGACCCTCCCACGAGAAGTGGCGCTCGGCGCCGCGGATTCCGGCCCGGGAGGCGCGGCGCCACTCGTCGCGGTCGCCGAGAAGCTCGAGCAGAGCGGTGGCGATGGCGGCGCCGTCGGTCGGGTTGACCAGGCGGCCGTGGCGGCACAGGGACAGGATGGTCTGTGGCCCCCCGTCCTCGGTGGCGACCACCGGCAAACCGCTGGCCGCGGCCTCGATCAGGGTCAGACCGAAGGGCTCGGTGAGTGCCGGGTTGACGAACACCCCGCGACGCGCCACGGCCAGGCGATACAGGTCGGGCACGTCGTCCGGTGAGTGCCGCTTCGGGTAGGCCACCGAGCCGTAGAGGTCGTACCTGTCGACGAGCTTCAACATCGTCTCGATCTCCCGGCGGGCGCCCCGCTCGAGATCCTCGAGGTCGTCGCGGCTGCCGATCATCAGGACCAGATTGGCCAGCCGCCGCAGCTCTTCGGAGCCGCCGAAGGCATTGACCAGCGTGGTCAGGTTCTTGCGCTCATCGGGGCGCTGCAGGGCGAGGATCATCGGCTTGCGGGGCTCGGCGAGGAAACGGTCGACCGATGCGGCAACCGCCGGCGGACGCTCGAAACGACGCGCCGGGCGAAACTTCGACAGGTCGACGCCGGGCGGGATGACCCGGACCGAACGTCTTGGACGGGCCCGGTAGCATCCCCACTGCTCTTCCGCCTCCTGGCGGGTCGAGGCGACGATCAGGTCGGCGGCCTCGAGCACCGACTCCTCGGTGGCGATCCTCTGCGACAGCCGGTACCGCTTCTCCAGGGT
>CAZKKP010000536.1:0-2964 GCA_964553295.1 uncultured Thermoanaerobaculia bacterium
AAGGGCCAAGTCCCTGCTGCCGGTGCGCGACGGGCTCGGCTTCCTCGACCTGATCGCCCGCCAGGTGCTGCACTTGCGCGACGTCACCGGCGCCATGGTGCCGCTGCTCCTGATGAACTCGTTCCGCACAGCCGAGGACTCCGAACGGGTGCTCGCCCGCTACCCGGAGCTCGCGGTGGACGGCCTCCCCCTGGGTTTTCTCCAGCACCAGGTTCCCAAGGTCGATGCCGCGACTCTCGAGCCGGCCGCCGCGCCCGACGACCCGGAGCTCGGCTGGTGCCCGCCAGGCCACGGCGACCTGTTCCCTGCCCTGGCGAGTCGCGGCGTTCTTGCCCGGCTCCTCGAGCTGGGCGTCACCCACGCCTTCGTGTCCAACGCCGACAACCTTGGCGCGGTGCTGGAGCCGTCCCTGCTCGGTCATATGGTCGACCGCCAGCTCGACCTGGTCATGGAGGTCTCCGACCGCACCGCCGCCGACCGCAAGGGGGGGCATCTGTGCCGCCTGCGCGACGGTCGTCTGGCGCTGCGCGAGTCCGCCCAGTGCCCTGCCGACGAGCTCGAGGAGCTGCAGGACATCGCACGACATCGCTACTTCAACACCAACTCGATCTGGCTGCGGCTGGAGGCGGTCGCCGAGCTCCTCGACCGCACCGGCGGGGCCGTGCCCCTGCCGACCATCGTCAACCGCAAGCGGCTGGACCCGCGGGATCCGGAGAGCCCGCCCGTACTTCAGCTCGAGACCGCCATGGGCGCCGCCATCTCGTCCTTCGAGCGGGCCTCGGCGGTGCGGGTGCCGCGCCGCCGGTTCTCGCCGGTCAAGACCACCGCCGACCTGCTCGCCGTCCGCTCCGACGCCTTCCGCCTGCATGAAGACTGGCGCCTCGAGCTCGACGCCGCCCGCACCACACCCCCGACGATCCGGCTGGACCACAGGTTCTTCGGCATGGTCGACGACTTCGACCAGCGCTTTGCCCATGGCATACCGTCGCTGCTGGGCTGCGACGAGCTGACCGTCGACGGTGACGTCCACTTCGGCAGCGACGTCGAGGTCCGCGGCCGCGTGTCCATCTCGAGCAAGGGTCGCGGCGTCGTGCCCTCGGGCGCGGTCCTCGACGAGGACCTCGAGGTGTGAGCCGGCGTCACGCCAGAGCCGCGCGACTGCCGAAGCGGATCTCGAATCTCGGCCTGTCGCGGGTCCGGGCGGCGCCCCGGTGGGACATCCGGGATAACATCAGCGCCACGGTACCCCCCTCGAAGGGCGCCGGGGCCGACATTTCTCTTGAGGAGCTTCCATGAGCCAGAGCACACCGCCGGAGACCCCGGCCAGCCCGCTGCGCGAGATCGTCCAGCCCTTCGTCGACTTGGTGCGAGCGCCCCGCGCGCTTTGGGGCGTCAACCTGGGCTACCTGCTCGAGGGCTTCGTCTACTTCGGCATGCTCGGCTACCTGGCGATGCACTTCTCGGATTTCATCTTCCAGGGTGTCGCCAACCCCGACGTCCACTCGCACCGCATGGTCATGGTGCTCACCGCGGGCATCACCATCGCGATGTTCTTCCTCGGCTTCGTGGCCGACAAGTTCGGCGTGCGGCGCGCCCTGATCTGGGCCTTCCTCTTCATGATCGCCGGTCGGGTCCTGATCTCCGGTGCGCCCGGCATCTTCGAGCCGGCCGGGTTGTGGTCCTCGCTCCACGTGCTGACCATGGTCGGCATCCTCCTCGTGGTGGTCGGCTACGGCATGTACCAGCCCGCCGCCTACACCGCGGTCCGCCAGTTCACCAACCCGAAAACCGCCGGCATGGCCTTCGCCATGCTCTACGCCCTGATGAACCTGGGCGGCTACCTGCCGACCTTCGCCTTCCTGCTCCGCGACGACGACTTCGCCGGCCTCGGCATCACCGGTACCTACTGGTTCTACACCTCGCTCACCGTCGTCGCCCTGGTGGCGACAGTGCTCATCCTGTCCCGGGCCACCGTCGCGGCGGCGCTCGCCCGCGCCAAGGAGGAGACCCGGGCGATGAGGGCTGCTCAGGCGGCGACCGAGGTCCCCGTCGCGGTCGACGCTGCACCGCCGCTGCCGGTCACGCCCGAGGCGCCCCGGGTGCCGGGGCACTGGTGGGGCATCTGGGCGGTAGCGGTCGCGCTCGCCGTGGTCTTCCTCCGCGGCATGGCCGGGTGGATCGTGGTCGGCCTCCTCATGGTCGCCCTCGCCGCGGTCATCACCGTGCCGCCGGTGCGGCGCTGGGTCGCCCTTCACCCCTTCTCGGACCTCAAGTTCTTCTACTTCATCTTCGCCCTGATCCCGGTCCAGACGCTGTTCGCCTACAACTGGCTGATCCTGCCCCAGTACGTCAACCGTTCCTACGAGGGCTGGATCGGCGAGTACTTCGAGGTCGCCGCCAACTTCAACCCGATCCTGATCTTCATCTTCGTTCCCATCGTCACGGCCCTGACCCAGAAGCGCAAGGTCTACAACATGATGATCGTCGGCACCTTCGTCATGGCGGCGCCGGCCTTCCTCCTCACCCTCGGCACCTCCCCCTACCTGCTTTTCACCTATTTGCTCATCATGACCATCGGCGAGGCGATGTGGCAGCCGCGCTTCCTCCAGTACGCCGCCGAGATCGCCCCAGAGGGGCGCACCGGCGTGTACATGGGGGTGGCCCAGTTCCCGTGGTTCCTCACCAAGGTCATCGTCCCCATGTACTCCGGCTGGTTGCTGCAGACCTACGTACCCCAGGAGGGCGCCCGGAGCCCGGAGACCCTGTGGCTGATCTCGGCCTCGATCGCGATGGCCTCCACCGTCCTGCTGATCGCCGCCCGGGGCTGGCTCGGCAAGGACTTCAAGACCCGGTCTGCGGGCTGAGCGGGAGGTTGACAGCTCCCCTGTCGGCTGCTACATTCTGCCTCCCCGAAAGGGGCCCTGAGCGGGAGTAACTCAGTGGTAGAGTGCAACCTTGCCAAGG
>CAZKKP010000537.1:0-2946 GCA_964553295.1 uncultured Thermoanaerobaculia bacterium
TCTTCGACCCCCACGGCTACACCCACGCGTCGCGGCCGGCCCGACGAGCGACCCCATCGGCTCCACCAAACAGAAAACACCGCCGCCCCTTCGGGCGGCTTTTTCATTGCCCGCGCCGATCGGGATCAGTACGGCGCCGCGTTCCACACCTTGGCGAAATCGTCGAGGCTGGAATGCGAGAATGCGGAACGTGGCACCGCTCTGGTGGCGGCAGAGCGTGTCTGGCACGGTTCCGATTCCGGTTCCGGTCTCCCCATGTCTGACGCAGCACGGTGAGCTTCGTCGTCAGGCACGCCGGATCCTGAGGAGTTCGTCGGCGTCGGACCCCTCGAGCAGGTGGAGATCCCGCTCAGCGCCGCCGCGGCGGTGCAGAACATGACCCTGGCGGCCTGGGACGCGGGCCTCGGCGCGGTGTGGCGCTCTCTCGGCGCGGCGCCGCCGGGGCGGGCGATCCTCGGGGTTGCCGAGGGCGCGGTGACGGTCACGATCCTGGCCATGGGCTACCCGAAGCAGGTGCCGCCCCCGCCGCCGCGCGACCCGGTCGCGGACCACCTCCGACACGTCGGCTGACGCCGGCGTCGGGTCCGGCGCCCCCGGGCTCGACCTGCCGGAGGCGGCCCACCGCCCGTCTACGCGCCGTCGTACTTCGCGATGCTCCAGGGCTCGTCATGGGCCCGCGTCGCCCAGTCCTGCACGGAGGGCAGGGCCCAGAGGGCGTCCATGTAGGCGCCGGCGGCGCCGGTCGGGGTCACGCCGTAGGTTCGGAAGCGGCTGACCACCGGGGCGTAGAAGGCGTCGGCGAGGGTGAAGGTCCCGAAGAGGAGGTCGCCGCCGGCGCCGAAGTCCCGCCGGCACCGCTCCCAGATGGCGGTGATCCGCTCGACGTCCTCGTCGACCCCGGGGCCGCGACCGGCGCCCGGGCGCGAGGCGCGCAGGTTCATGGGCATGTGACTGCGCAGGGCGGTGAAGCCCGAGTGCATCTCGGCCACCACCGATCGGGCGACGGCCCGGGCGTGGGGGTCGGCCGGCCACAGCCCCGCCTCGGGGTGGCGCTCGGCGAGGTACTCGCAGATCGCCAGGGAGTCCCACACCGTGAGGCTTCTCTCGAGCAGCGCCGGCACTCGCCCGCTCGGCGAGTAGCGCCGGATCTCCTCGGCGGTCTCGGGCCGTCCGAGGGGGATCAGCACCTCGTCGAAGGGCTCGCCGACGGCATCGAGGGCGAGCCACGCACGCAGCGACCAGGACGAGTAGTTGCGGTTGGCGATGACCAGGGTGCGACAGCTCATGGTCCCTCCAGGGTCGGCGGAGGGGTCCGCCGACGACGGTCCATCTCGACCGGCAGTATCCGCCGGGGTGGGCGCTCACGGCAACGTTAAGCCGTCGTCACCCCATCCCCGCCAGGTAAGCCAAGACAAGCCGACGATGTCCGACCAGGGTCTGGTCGAGTCGGCGCCGGCTCGAGCTGCCGCGCCAGGGTCGCGTCGGCAGGTGTTTGGAGGTGTCGCCGGATGGCGTTCACCACCCAGGCGCCCAGGCACGGCGCGGGCCTGCCCGCAACCCGACCGCATGAAGTCGAACCACAGAGGCACGGAGGCACAGAGGGGCGGCGCGGATTCCGCGGCGGCGTGGCACGTGGTTTGCCGAGATTCTCTTGAGGGGGCCACTGCCGGCGATCGGCGCTGGACGGATGACCCCTGACCCGGGGGTCGGACGATGGCGTCGGGGCCGACGAAAAACGCCCCGGCGGGGCGCCGGGGCGTTGAGGAGGCCGCGGATGCGGCGGGGGGTCAGAAGGTCACGGAGGCGGTGTTGGAGCAGGTTGACGTGCCGGCCTCGCACACCTGGTAGGTGAAGGTGCCGCTGGCGCCGCGGCCGAGGTTGTCGGTGTGGGCGCCGTCGTTGGCGGTGGTGGTGATCTTGCTGTTGTTGCGGTACACGTCCACGCTGGTGGATGTGGCGCCGCTCCAGGTCAGGTCGGCGTAAGCGATCCCGCGCACCTTGCGGCCGCTGGCGGAGAGGCTGAGGTCGCCACCGCCGCCGGCCGTCACCGTCACGCTCTTCGAGGTCGAACCGGTGGCGCCCTCGTTGTCGGTCACGGTGAGACTCACCGTGTAAGTACCGCCGGCGGCGTAGGTGCGGCTCGGGTTCTGCTGGGTCGAGGTCGCGCCGTCGCCGAAGCTCCAGCTCCAGCTCGTGATGTTGCCGTCGGTGTCCGTGGAGGTGTCGGTGAACTGGCAGGTCAGATCGCTGCAGCTGTAGGTGAAGTTGGCGGTCGGCGGGTTGTTGTCCGGGGGCGGGGCGGCCCCGTCGAAGAAGGTATAGAGCAGGTGGTTGTTGGCGGTGTTGGACGAGGTCACCTTGTTCTTGGTGGTGGCGTCGTACAGGCCGTCACGCACCTGCTGGGGAGAGGCGCCGGGGTTGACCCGCAGGAACAGCGCCGCGGCGCCGGCAACGTGCGGGGTTGCCATGGAGGTGCCGCTGATGGTGTTGGTGGCGGTGTTGCTGGTGTACCAGGCCGAGGTGATGCTCGAGCCCGGGGCGAACCAGTCGACGCAGCTGCCGTAGTTGGAGTAGGAGGCCTTTGCGTCGGAGCTGGTGGTGGCGCCGATGGTCATCGCCTCGGGCACCCGGGCCGGCGAGTACTTGCAGGCATCGTCCTGCCGACCGATGAAGTTGCCGTTGCCGGCGGCCACGGCGTAGCCGACGCCGGCGGCGATGGAGTTCTGCACCGCCGCGTCGAGGGTCGAGCTGGCGCCGCCGCCCAGGCTCATATTGGCGACGGCGGGCTTGACATGGCTCGCGGTCACCCAGTCGATGCCGGCGATGACGCCGCTGGTGGTGCCCGATCCCGCGCAGTCGAGGACACGGACGGCGACGAGGGACACGTTCTTGGCGACGCCGTAGACGCTGCCGCCGACGGTGCCGGCGACGTGGGTGCCGTGGCCG
>CAZKKP010000538.1:0-2936 GCA_964553295.1 uncultured Thermoanaerobaculia bacterium
TGGGCGTGGGCGGCGCCGACTAGGGCGAGCAGCGGCCCGTGGCACTGGCGGGCCGCTTGCCGGAGGTGGTGCGCCATGCCCTGCTCGCGCACCAGGTCGGCGTCACTCACGGCGCCGGCGCCGGCAAGCTCCCGCGCCGCCCGCGCCCATGCGCCGGGGCCCAGGGTCCAGATCACCCACGGGTCGGGCAACGCCTCGCGATGGCGGTGCGGGTAGGGCACGTCGGGGTCGACGAGGAAGCTCTGGCGGCCGCTCTCCTCGGCCCAGCGCAGGGCCTCGACCGCCGGGTCGCCGGGCGCCACCACCCAGACCAGGGCCGGCTCTCCGGGCTCCTCGGAGACCACCACCGACATCGCCGGCAGCCGACGGATCGCCGTCCTCGTCGCTTCGGCGAGCGTCGTCGGCAGCTCCACCGCCACCGCCGCCGGCTGCATCTGATCGAGAACGCACCGCACCAGAGCCCCGACGTCAACCCGCTCGTGCACCACCGGCATCAGGTGCAGACCCGGTACCACCTCAGGGGCGACGGTCTCGAGCTCGAGCCTCATCGTGTCGTCCCCCTAACCGGATGCCCGCAGGGCCCGCTGCGGGACCCCGGATGCCACCGCCGTCACCGGTCAACCGTCATGGGGCCCGATCCTGAAGGGCGCCGCCTCCTCCACACCGAGGGCGGCGACGATGGCGCGGTCGACGGCCTCCGCCGGAGCAGCGGCATCGCCTCGCGCCAGCAGCTTCATTGCGTAGCGGGCGACGTTGAGGCCGTCGCGCACCGAGTAGCGCAGGTCGGCCAGGTGGGCCGCCCGCAGGAAGACGGCGACGTAGTCGAGGACCTCGGCGTCGAGGCCGCGCACCTGGGTCTCGAGAATCTCCCGCTCCTCGTCCTCCTCGGGGAAGTCGATGACGATCTGGGGCATCAGGCGGGAGTGGATGTACTCCGGAATCTCGTAGGTCGAGGCGTCCTCGTTCATCGTCGTCACGAAGCGGAACTCGGGGTGGGCGTGGACGGTGATGCCGGCGACCACCGAGTCCACCGAGCGCCGGTGGTCGAGCAGCGGCGCCAGGGAGGCCCAGGACTTCTCGCTCATCCGGTTGCCCTCGTCGAGGATGCAGGCCCCGCCGCGGACCATCGCCGTGACCAGCGGCGAGGCCATGTAGCGGATCCCCCCCGCGGGATCGAGCACCGGCGTCACCAGCAGGTCCTCGGGCCGCGTGTCCATGGTCGCCTGGACGACGTACACCTCGAGATCGAGCTCCCGCGCCGCGGCCGAGGCCAGCGTCGTCTTGCCGACCCCCGGCTTGCCCAGGAGCCGCGGGTTGAGCGGCAGGTCGTGATCGGCGAAGCACGACCACGCCGCCAGCAGCTGCAGCAGCACGTCCCGCTGCCCGATCCAGGCCGGCATGCTGCGCAGCGGGCTGGCCAGGTGAAGCGTCACGCCCTCGATGTCGACGGTACCGCTCACGAAACCTCCAGCGGCGATTCTAGCCTTTACCACGGCGGACCGGCGGACCGGGCTGCATTGATTTCCCGGCGGCGACCCCGCACCATGGATCGATGCCGGGGATGTCCTCGATCGTGGTCGGCCTGAACGCGGTGATCATCGCCCTGACCGGCGACGAGCCGCGGGTGCTCACCGTGTCGCTGCCCGAGGACACGCCGATCGAGGGCGGCAGCAGGACCGCGGCGCTGGAGGAAGCCCATCCCCTCGAGGCCCTGCCCACCGGTCCCCTCGACCCAGCCGGCGACCGCACCCTCGAGCTCGCCCTGCGTCGCTGGGTGCGCACCTACACCGGCCTCGAGCTGGGCTACGTCGAGCAGCTCTACACCTTCGGCGACCGCTTCCGCGACCCGCGCGAGCACAGCGGCGGACCGCGGGTGATCTCCGCGGCCTACCTGGCGCTGGTCTCCGAGAGCCAGCCCCCGGTCGGCGCCGCCGCGCACTGGCGCCCGGTGTATCGCTTCTTCCCCTGGGAGGACTGGCGCGACGGCCCACCGAGGGCGTTCCGAGACCGGCTCGAGCCGGCCATCGCCGGCTGGGCCGCGGTCGGCCCCGACCGTGCCGAGAGGGAACGGCGGCGGCTGCGGGCCGGTATCTGCTTCGGCGTCGAAGGAGGGCACTGGGACGGCGAACGGGTTCTCGAGCGGTACGAGCTGCTCTATGAGCTGGGCCTGGTCGGCGAGGGCTTCCGCGACCGCGACGAGCCGGCCGACTCGACGCCTCCGGTGTCGGCCTCGGGCCTGGCCATGGCCTTCGACCACCGGCGCATCCTGGCGACGGCGGTCGGCCGGATCCGCGCCAAGATCCGCTACCGGCCGGTGATCTTCGAGCTGATGCCCGAGGTCTTCACCCTGCTGCAGCTGCAACGGGCGGTGGAGGCCCTCTCCGGGGTGCACCTGCACAAGCAGAACTTTCGCCGCCTGGTCGAGCAGAGCGGCCTGGTCGAGAGCACCGGCCGGCGTGAGCACGCCACCGGCGGCCGCCCGGCCGCGCTCTTCCGCTTCCGCCGCGAGGTCCTCCTCGAGCGCCCGGCGCCCGGCGTCGGCATCCCCGCCGTCCGCCGCTGAGCCGGCCGCCGCCGGGACCCCGAATCCTGTTCCCGGGCTGCGCGCGACATCCGGGATCGGGCGGCGGGGGACGGGCTCGGACGGAGGCACGGCGCAGCCCTGACCCCATGCGGGTTGCCGTGCCCCCTGATCCCGAACCCCCGCACCGCGCGGAGAACGGACAACGGGCAACGGACAACGGGCGGCAGGAACCGGGCCAGATCGCTGTCGGGGTGTCACGTCCCTCGTCCTGCCGGAATCGTGAACCGATGTTCCGGAGCCCGAGCACGGCGCAGGGCACAGGGCTCAGGGCTCACGAACCCGAACCCGCGCCCGCAACCGACATCCAACAACCCACAACCGACAACCCCCCCACCGCGGGCACCGCCCATGC
>CAZKKP010000539.1:0-2932 GCA_964553295.1 uncultured Thermoanaerobaculia bacterium
CGATAGCTTCGGCGTCGGAGACCCGGGTGCGATGTCGGCGGTGGGTGCGCGGCGGTCACGGTTCCCCTCCGATCGCCCGCTCGAGCAGCGGAACCAGCTCCTCGTCGACGACCGTAGCCCAGGTCCGTCGCCGGGCCCGGCGCTGGACTTCGGCCGGGTCGATCAAGGGCAAGCTCGTAGCGAGGTTCGCCAGCCCATCGGCGAAGGACTCTGGAGTGGCATCCACCAGGGCGCCGTTGGCCGAGCTCACGAGCGTGCGGTTCTCGGCCGTGTCGACGGCGATGCAGGCGAGCCCGCAGTGCTGGTACTCGTGATTTTGGGAAAATTGCTGATGCTCGTAGCACTCGAGCCGGGGTGCGAAGTCACGCCGGTGTCGTGGCCGTCGACGAGTTCATCCAGGTTGTTGGCCGCTCCGCCAAGGCTCTCGCGGCGACACACCAGCTGCACGCGATGTTGGCAATAGGCCTCAAGCCGCGCCCTCAGGCGATCGCAGGCCCCTTCGCAGAAGGCGTCCTCGACGTACAGTCTGGTGACCACGTCACGGTCGTGCCGATTTCGGTGGACGGAATCCCGGCACCGCAGCCCGGAGTCACCGGCGTTCCGAGCGCTGGAGAAGATCCAGAAGCGATGCCAGCGGGTTGATTTGACGGCGGCGAGCCGGACCTTCTCCGGCGGGCGGCGCGCGAGACGCTGCGCCTGCCGTACCAGCTGACGCTGGAGCATCCACGCGACCTCGAAAGGAACTCTCTCCACTTGGTTCCATGGTACCTGGTTGATCCAGGAGCGCACCACGTATCATCGCCTCGATGCGACGCGACGGGGAAGGCCGGGCCCTGATTCTGACCCTCTACTCCGGCGAGGGGGAGTTCGAGCGGTGTCGGAGGTCGGTTGCGGCGCAGGATGGCGTGGTGGTCGAGCATCGGGTGTTCGAGCATCTGCCGAACCGCGAGGCTCATGATCGGCTCTATCGGACGATCACGGAGGAGCGGGATCGATTCGACCTGTTCGTCAAGCTCGACGCGGACATGGCGCTCGCGGATGCCGGGGCGCTCGGACGGATGGTGGCGCCCTTCCACAAGATCGACCGTCTCGACCACCTGGTCATGGGGGTCGACGACTGGATGACCGGCACCGACATGATCGGAGTGCACGCCTTCAGCCCGCGGGTGAGGTGGGAGGATCATGACGAGCTGCTCTACGTCGACCCCGATCCGCTGTATCCGGGGCTGAAGCTGGTCGTCGCCGCGCCACGCCCGCCGGTGGTCGACCACTGCTTTGACCCGACACCGATGCAGGCGTTTCACTTCGGAGTTCACCGGGCGCTGCAGGCATCGCAACGAGGCCGTTCCTGGGCCAGCTCGCGGCCTCACAACGCGAGGCTGCAGATGGGCGTGCTCGATCGGCTGTGGCGGCGTTTCGTGGCACTGGGGGATCGTCGCCTCGGGCTGGCAGCCCTCGCGGCCGACATGGTAATTCGAGGAGAGATCCGGGCCCGGGCGAACGACTACCACGAGCCCGACCTTCTCGCGAGATATCGGGAGGTCGAGCAGCTCGATGCCGCCGACATACTCGCCCGCCTGAAGCCGAGGTGGGGCTCGGGCGTCCAACGATGGCGACTGCTGACAAGCGCTCCGGATCCGTCCGTCCGCACTGCAATCGCGGTGCGCCTCCTGCGCGACGCGGTAACCTGGCCCATCCGGCGTGTGCGCCAAGAACGGCCGCGGCGTCCGCGCACTCGTTTCCGCTAGTCCTCTCTAGATTCGCGCCGCCCCGAGAATCTTCACACCGTCGGGTCGCATCGCTGCTAACGTGAGATCGCATGCGCCCGGTTCTCGTCTCCCACCTGGCTTCGTCCTCGTCGCCGACGGGGGCCGAGAGGGTACTGGCGGAGCTGGCTTTCGGGCTGGGCGGTCGTGGTCACGTGGTGACTGTCTTCAGCCCGGGGTCGGGCGTCATGCTGGATGGGCTGCGGCGGGCCGGGGTGGCGGTGGAGGTGGGCGCCCTGCGGCAAGCCTGGCTGGCGCAGCAGCGGCCGCAGCCGGTCGTGCTGGATCTTCTCCGCTGGCTGCGCTGGGCGGGGCCGGGGGACGGAGGTGGTCGGCTCGGGCGGTGGCTCGACGACGTCGAGCCGGACGTCGTGCACGTCAACTGCGTCACCAACCTGACGGCGGCGAATGTGGCGGCGGGCCTGGGACTGTCGTTGTTGTGGCACGTCCACGAGATCGTGGCGCCGGGGTGGCGGCGGCGGTTCCTTGCGGGCCGGCTCCGGCGCGATGCCACCCGGATCGTCGCCGTCAGCGAGGCGGTGGCGTCGTGGCTGCGGGAGGAGGGGCTCGGGGCGCGGGTGGAGGTGGTGCACAACGGGGTCGAGGCGCCGGCGGGGATGGCGGGGTCGGGTGTGGTCCGGCGGCGGCTGGGGCTGCCGGAGGACCGGGTGCTGGTCGGCTGCTTCGGGCAGCTGATCGGGCACAAGGGGGTGCTCGACCTGGTGGCCGCGGCGGCGGAGGTCGGGCCGGGGGTCGTGGTCGTGCTCGCTGGAAGTGGATCGCCACGTTTCGTGAGCGAGCTCGAGCGGGCGATTGTGCGGGGTCCCGGGGTGGAGCGGGTGCGGCTGCTGCCGCCTCGGCCCGACGCATGGGAGCTGCTGGCGGCGGTGGATGTGGTGGCGGCGCCGAGCCGGTGGCCGGACCCGCTGCCGCGGATCGTGATGGAGGCGATGGCGGTGGGGCGGCCGGTGGTGGCGAGCGACTGCGGCGGGATCCCGGAGATGGTCGTGGACGAGGAGACCGGGTTCCTGGTGCCGCCCGGGGACGTGGCGGCGCTGGCGGACCGGCTGCGGCGGCTGGCGGCGGATGCCGAGCTGCGGCGGCGGCTGGGTGGGGCCGGGGCGGAGCGGGCGCGGCGCGAGTTCTCGCTGGCGCGGCACGTCGAC
>CAZKKP010000540.1:0-2914 GCA_964553295.1 uncultured Thermoanaerobaculia bacterium
GGCCGGCCACTCGAAGGCCCTCGATCTCGAGATGTGCCGGCAGCAGTCGCCACGACACTCGAGCCGCCGAGACCTTCAGCCCGGTCCGGGCCTCGAGCTCATCGGCGGCCCGCGCGAACAGGCCCCGCTGGAGTCCGGGCATGTGCAGCACGAACCACAGCGCCGCCGCGATCACCGCCGGGACGCCGAGCGCGAGGAGCAGGAGCCAGCGCCTTTTCACCCTGGCGAGTGTACTGATGCCGCAGGACCGCTACAATTCCCTGGACATGGAGGCGACATGACCACCGTTCTGATGTGCCTGCTCGTGGCCTTTCTCCTGAACATGCTGAGCAAGGTGCCGGTCGCCGTCGCCATGAGCCGACGTCCCGGGGGTTACGACAACCACCATCCCAGGGATCAGCAGGCCGCCCTCGCGGGTTGGGGGCGGCGGGCTCTGGCCGCCCACCAGAACCAGTTCGAGGCCTTCCCGGCGTTCGGCGTCGGGGTCCTGGCGGCCCTCCTGGCCGGCGCCACCGGGACATGGCTCGACGCGCTCGCGGTCGTCTTCGTCGTCGCCCGCGTGCTCTACATCGCTCTGTACATCGCCGACCTCCACCTCCTCCGGTCGATGGTGTGGGCGGTCGGCTTCGTCGCCACGGCCGGCCTGTACGTGCTCGCCGCACTGGCGTTGTGACGCGGTCGTTGACAGCCGCCGACGCCTTCCCTACGCTCGTGATCGGGAGTCCCTGACATGCCGGCGCCCCTCGAGCGTCTCGAAGGCAAGTACGAGATCCTCGCCAAGATGCGCGAGGGCGGCATGGGCGCCGTCTACAAGGTCCGACACAAGCTGCTCGACGAGGTCCGTGTCATCAAGGTGATGCGACCGTCGATCGCCGGCGACGAGGTGGTGCGCGCTCGGTTCCTTCGCGAGGCCCAGATGGCGGTCCGGCTGCGTCACCCGAACCTCGCCCAGATCTTCGACTTCACCGTCGACGAAGAGGGCTTCGCCTTCATCGTGATGGAGTTCGTCGACGGCTTCGACCTCCACCAGATGCTCCGGACCCTCGGTCCACCATCGGTGGAGCTCAGCGTGACGCTGATTCGTCAGGCGATCGACGTGCTCGGCTACCTCCACCGGAAGGGTGTCGTGCACCGCGACGTCTCGCCGGACAACCTGCTGCTCACCCGCGACGAGGACGGCGCGCCCCTGGTCAAGCTCATCGACCTGGGCATCGCCAGGCTCGCCGGCGGCGAAGAACGGCTGACCGCAGCCGGGTCGTTCCTCGGCAAGGTCCGTTACTCCTCTCCCGAGCACTTCAAGGGTGAGCACGGCGCCGAGGTCGACGCCCGGTCGGATCTTTACTCCCTCGGTCTCGTGATGTACGAGCTGCTCACCGGCCGCTTCCCGATTCCTGGCGCCACTGTTCCCGAACTCATGGCCGGCCACCTTCTCCAGCCACCGCTGCCGTTCGAGGTCGCGGATCCCGGCGGTCGCCTTCCGCCCGCGCTCCGCCACGTCGTACAACGCACCCTCGCCAAGAAGCCGACCGATCGCTTCGCCAGCGCCAAGGAGATGGGCGCCGCGCTGGACGAGGCCGTGGGCGTGGTCGAGATCGACAGCGCCGAGGTGGCCACGCTGTTCGCAGCGCCTGCCGAGGCAACCCTGCGACTCCAGGTCGCACGGCCGAGCAGCACCCAGGGCCACCTTGACCGCAACTTCCAGCTGACCCGGACGCCGGCTCCGCTCGGCGAGCCGACCCCGGCCGCTGACATGCCACGCGGGAGATCCGACGGGTCTCCGGATCGGCCTCGGACGCCTGCCCCAGACCGCCTACGGGCGTTTCTCGTCGGCGCCGAGAAGCTCATCGAGACAGGCCACTTCGAAGAGGCACGGCTACAGCTGGAGGCAGCCCTCGCCCTCGACCAGAAGAGCTCGGAGGCGGCACGGCTGCGGGACATCATCGAGCGCCGGGATCGCCTCGAGGAGCTCCTCGGAACCGCTGCGGCGGCGATGGCAGAAGGCCGCTTCGAGGATGCGGTCCTCCAGCTCGAGGAGGCGCAGACCCTCGACCCGACCCGCACCGACGTCGCCGCCAGGCTCGAGGAAGCCAGAACCGGGGCGACCGCCGCGACTGCTCGTCGACGGCGCGAGGAGGAGCTGGCCGGAACCCTGCGTGCCATCGAGGAGCTGCTCGCCGGTGGACAGCTCGAAAAGGCGGAACGCGATCTCGAGCTGGCGCGCAGGATCTACGGACACGACCCCGTGCTGTCCACTCTCCCCCGCCGGCTCGAGGATGCCCGGGCGGAGAAGCGGCGGCGCGAGGCGGAGGAGCTTGTGGTTCGGGCGAAGGCCGCCCTGGCGCAGGAGAAATTCGCCGCCGTCCTCGAGCTGGTCGACCAGGCCCGGCGCCTGTACCCGGCGGCAGGTGACCTCGGCGCCGTAGAGCACTCGGCGAACGAGGGTCTGCGCCGGCTGGCGGAGGAGAAGCGACGGCAGGCGCGCGCGAGAGAGATGGTCGAGCGGGTCGAGCGCCTGCTCGCCGTCGAGCGGACGGGCGCAGCCCGGCTCGAGCTGGAGCGCGCACAGGACGAGGTCGGTGTTGTCGAAGGCGCCGCCGCACTCGAGCACCGAATAGAGAGCATGCAGCGGGAGGCCGAAGAGCGCGGACGCCGGGCCGAAGACCTGGTCGAGCTGGCACGTGCCCGGGTCGGCGACGGCGCCCTCGACGCGGCCGGCGACGTCCTCGAGCAGATCCGCGCCATGACAGCCGAGCTGCCCGACCTTCTCGAAGTGGTCGTCGAGATCGAAAGCTGGTTCGAGAGGCGACGCGAGGAGGAGCGGCGGGCGGCGGCGTTACGCGAGGCCGAGACCAGCATCGAACGGCGACTGACCGCCCGGGATCTCGACCGTGCCGAGCGCGAGCTGCAGGTGGCC
>CAZKKP010000541.1:0-1262 GCA_964553295.1 uncultured Thermoanaerobaculia bacterium
CGTTTGGCAGCGATGGACATAGACAAACCACCACCGGTCGCAGCGCACACCTGAAGACCTAGAACATGGACCTCTTCCTCGATTGCTCATAAGGCGCAGTCTGCTCAACGGTTTACGGTGCCGTCGTCTCTAGCAAGTGTCAAAGTCCGGTGCAAACGTCGGTCGATGAGCAGGAACGGGCTGACGGCGATGGCGGTGGTTCTCATGGGAGCTCCTGGCGGCTCGGAGCGCCGCCCCGAGAGAACAGGACGGATCGGCCGACGCCATGGCCGACCCCGTCTCTGTCCTGCTGTGGAGGAGGATCCGTCCGGTGGGCGGTCCGGGCCCCGCGTGGAACCCGAGCCGCAGCTCCGACGTATCTGCTGTTGGAGGACGCCACATGCCACTGCACCGCTCCCGTCAGCACCGGATCGTCGCCGGGGTCTGCGGCGGCCTCGCCGACTGGCTGGGCTGGAGCCCGACTGTCGTGCGGATCCTCTACGTCATCCTCTCCGTCGCCTCGGCGGCCTTTCCCGGGATCCTGGTCTACCTGCTGCTCTGGCTGTTTATGCCCAAGGCCGACGCCGCCCGCGCGTGAGCCGGCGCCCGCACCTGCCCGAGGCCCTGCCGCGGCGCCCCTCGGGAGACTCCTTCGTACGACCTCGCGGGGTCCGCTCCGCCCCTCCGTGCCTCCGTGCCTCTGTGGTTCAACCTCTGCGGCCGGGTTGGGGCTCGCCCGCGATGGGGTTCCTTCGTGAGCTGCTGCGGTTCGGGAATCGTGTAAGGTCTGTGGTGCGGAGGTGGTGATGCGCGCTCGAACTCTCGTCGTCGTCCTTGCCGGTGTCCTCGTCCTTGCTGCGTGCGGTCAGCAGGGCGGGCCGGCGATCGTCTACCCCGAGTCGCGGACGGTCGAGGTGGTCGAGGACTACCACGGCACGCCGGTGTCCGACCCCTATCGCTGGCTGGAGGATCTCGAGTCGGAGGAGACCGCGGCCTGGGTCGCGGCCCAGAACGCCGTCACCGACGTCTACCTCGGGGCGATCCCCGAGCGTGAGGTGCTGCGCGTCCGGCTCACCGAGCTCTGGAACTACCCGCGGGTGGGCGTCCCCGAGCCGGCCGGCGAGCGGATCGTCTACGCCGCCAACGACGGCCTCGAGAACCAGGACGTGCTCTATGTCGCCGACGACCTCGAGTCGGAGGCGACGGTGCTGCTCGACCCGAACACCCTGTCGGACGACGGCACCGTGGCGCTCAGCGGCACCTCGATCTCGCCCGACGGCCGC
>CAZKKP010000541.1:1272-2899 GCA_964553295.1 uncultured Thermoanaerobaculia bacterium
GGCGAGCGGCGGCTCCGACTGGCAGGAGTGGCGGGTGCGCGAGATCGCCACCGGCCGCGACCTCTCGGACCGGCTCGAGTGGATCAAGTTCAACACCCCGGCGTGGTCGCGGGACGGGGGCGGCCTCTATTACGCTCGCTACCCGGCGCCGACGGAAGGGACCGAGCGTGCAGGCGCCAACCGCGACCACTCGGCCTGGTTCCACCGCCTGGGCACCGACCAGAGCGTGGACGTCGAGGTCTTCCGCCAGCCGGAGGGCGCGGGCTGGCTGCTCGGTCTCGACACCACCGAGGACGGGCGCTGGGTGGTCGTCACCGCCCGCCGCGGCAGCGACCGCCAGACGGCGCTCTTCGTGCGCCGGACGAGCTCGCCGGCCGGGGCCGAGTTCCGCCAGCTGGCGGGCGCCTTCGAGGGCATGCACGCCTTCGTCGGCAGCGAGGGCGACACCTTGTGGCTGCACACCGACCTCGGCGCGCCCCTCGGCCGGCTCATCGCCGCACCCCTGGCCGCCGCCGACGCCTCGGCATGGCGGGAGCTCATCCCCGAAGGCGAGCACGTGCTGCAGTCGGTGGAAGTCATCGGCGAGTCCTTCGTCGCACGGACCCTCGAGGACGCCGCCTCGCGCCTCGCCCTGTACGACCTCGACGGCGGCAACCGGCGCGAGCTCGAGCTCGGCCTGCTCGGCTCGATCGCCGGCGGTCCCAACGGCGCCCGAGGCTCCGCGATCGGCTGGTTCGGCCTGGTCGGCTTCACCACCCCGGGCCGGGTCTACCGCCTCGACACGGCCGCCGGCACAGCGGAGCTCGTGCGCGCTCCGGAGGTCGCCTTCGACCCCGACGCCTTCGCCACCGAGCAGGTCTTCTACACCTCCAAGGACGGCACCCGGGTGCCCATGTTCGTCAGCTTCAGGAAGGGGCTCGCGCGCGACGGCGCGAACCCGACCATCCTGCACGGTTACGGCGGCTTCAACGCCCCCCAGACGCCGCGCTTCCGGGTCCCGGAGATCGTCTGGATGGAGCGCGGCGGGGTGTTCGCGGTGGCCAACCTCCGCGGCGGCGGCGAGTACGGCCGCACCTGGCACGACGCCGGGCGACTCGCCCACAAGCAGAACGTGTTCGACGACTTCATCGCCGCCGGCGAGTACCTGATCGCGGAGGGCTGGACGTCGTCGGATAATCTGTCGCTGTCGGGCGGCTCCAACGGCGGCCTGCTGGTCGGCGCCGTGGTCAACCAGCGCCCCGACCTCGCCGCCGCCGCCGTGCCCGCGGTCGGCGTGATGGACATGCTCCGCTTCCACCGCTTCACCATCGGCTGGGCCTGGGTGTCGGACTACGGCTCGCCGGACGACCCGGAGATGTTCCCGGTGCTCGCCGGCTACTCGCCCTACCACAACCTCGAGCCCGGGACCCGCTTCCCGGCGGTGCTGGCGATGACTGCCGACCACGACGACCGGGTCGTGCCCTCCCACACCTTCAAGTACATCGCCCGGCTGCAGGCCGCGCAGGCCGGCGACGCACCGATCCTCGTCCGGGTCGAGACCCGCGCCGGTCACGGCGCCGGCAAGCCGGTGTCGAAGCGGATCGAGGAGGCCGCCGACCGGCTGGCCTTCCTGGTCGAGGTGCTCGAC
>CAZKKP010000542.1:0-2876 GCA_964553295.1 uncultured Thermoanaerobaculia bacterium
CGCCGAGTCGATCCAGTGGGAGGCCGAGCAGTACATCCCGTTCGACATCAACGACGTCAACCTCGACTACGTGGTCCTCGACGCCTCCGGCGGCGACACCATGGACGTCCTCCTGGTGGCGGTGAAGAAGGACCGGATCGCCGACTACACCTCGGTAATCGTCCAGGCCGGCAAGGATCCGGTGCTGGTCGACGTCGACGTGTTCGCGCTGCAGAACGCCTTCGAGGTCAACTACGGTCTCGCCAAGGAGACGGTGGCGCTGGTCAACATCGGCGCCTCGGTGATGAACATCAACGTGCTCCACAACGGCAGCTCGATCTTCTGGCGCGACGTCGCCTTCGGTGGCAACCAGTACACCGAGGCGATCCAGCGGGAGCTCAACCTGCCGCGTGAGGACGCCGAGCGGCTCAAGCTCGGCGAGCGGGTGGGCGAGCACTCCCTGCAGCAGGTGATGGGTGTCATCAACAGCGTCTCTGAGGATCTCGCCGCCGAGCTGCAGAAGACCGTCGACTTCTTCGTCGCGACATCGTCGGTCGACCGCATCGACCGGGTGGTGCTCGCCGGTGGCAGTGCCCAGGTGCTCAACCTGGAAGAGGTGCTCAAGGACCGCTTCCAGGTGACCGTCGAGGTCATGAACCCGTTCCGGAGCATCCGCTACAGCGAGTCGGACTTCGATCCCGAGTGGATCAACCGCCACGCGCCGGCGATGAGCGTCGCGGTCGGGTTGGCGGTCCGGCAGGTCGGAGACTGATGTCATGATCAAGATCAACCTCGTTGCCGAGGCGCCTTCGGCCGCACCGGTCAGGAAGAAGAGGCCGGAGTTCTCCCTCGGCGCCAAGCAGAACGACCTCATCCTGCTGGCGGTGCTGGCGCTGTCGGTGGTGGTCGTGGGCACCAACTGGTTCCTGCTGCACCGCAAGCACGAGGCGCTCAAGACGACCGAGGCCAGCAAGCGGCGCGAGCGCGACGAGCTCAAGCCCTTCATCGACAAGGTGCAGGAGCTCGAAGCCAAGCGCGAGGCGCTCAAGCACAAGATCGACGTCATCATCCAGCTCACGAACAACCAGCGCGGACCGGTACGGATCATGGACGAGGTCTCCCGAGCCCTGCCCGATCTGGTGTGGCTGACCAACATGAAGCTGGAGGGCACCACCCTCACCCTGACCGGCATGGCCTTGGACGAGAACGCCGTCGCCAACTACATCGCGAACCTCAACGCGTCGCCGTTCTTCGAGGAGCCGTCGCTCAAGGACCTGCGCCGGGCCCAGGGCGACAGCTTCCAGTTCGTCCTCAACTGCCCGTTCACCTACACGCCCCCGGGCCTGGCGGGCCCCGGCCCGCCGGCCGAGCGGGACGCGGCGTGACGGAAGGGAGGAGGTGAGGGGCGATGGCCTTGGATCTCAACGACAAGCCCTGGTACGTGGCGGTGATCGTCGGCCTCGTGCTCGGCATTGCCCTTTATGTGGGCCTCAACATGTACGTCTTCAAGGACCTCGAGAAGAAGATCGAGAAGGTCGAGACCTCGATCGCGGAGCTCGAGCGCGAGATCGAGAAGGGTCGCGCTGCCAAGGCCGACCTGCCGCGGCTCGAGGAGGACATCCGGAACTTCGAGATCGAGCTCGAGCGCCTCAAGAAGATCCTCCCTACCAACCGTGAGACCGACGCCCTGCTCAAGCGCCTCAAGCAGCTCACCGAGCGCGGCAACTTCAGCCTGACGCAGTTCACCCCCGGCGACTTCATCGAGCGTGACTTCTTCCGTGAGTGGCCGATCCGCGTCAGCCTGCTGGGTACCTACCATGAGCTCGCCCTGTTCTTCGACCGGCTGAGCAGGTTCTCCCGGATCATCAACGTCACCGAGCTCGCCATCGTCCCCGCCCCGCGCGGTCGCGCCGGCTCGGCGGCCTACACGATCAGCGCTCAGTTCACGCAGCGGACCTTCATCTACAAGGAGGGATCGTAGCGATGGCTCGGAGAACGACGCCGTGGGTGGTCGCGACGCTGCTCCTGGTCGCCGGCCTGGTGGGTTCACAGACCCCCGAGGCGCCGCCGGCCGCGGCGCCTGACGCGACCGCCGAGGTACTGGACGTCTCGCGCATCGAGGAGATCCTCCGCGGCGACCAGGAGGTCATGCAGGGCGATCTCTTCAGCTACGACCCTGCGGGCCGTCGCGACCCCTTCCGCTCGTTGCTCGAGACCCTCGAGCCGCAGGAAGAGGTCCGCGAGGAGCGGCCGCCCGGGCTGCCCGGCGCCCTCATCGAGGAGCTCCGGCTACAGGGCATCATCCAGACCGAGGGCGGCATCATCGCCTTCGTCCAGGGACGCGAGGGCATTTCATACATCATCCGGCCCGGCACGAAGCTGTACAACGGCGAGGTGAAGGAGATCCTGCCCAATCGGGTGGTCTTCCAGCAGCAGGTGAACGACCCCAAGCAGTTGAAGCCGTATACAGAGGTCGTCCGAGAGCTCGCGGACTAGCCGGTGACGCGAAAGGATGAATTGGGGGATGGCATGATGGTCACGAACGTCCGATCCCTGCTGATTGCAGCGGCGGCGTGTGGGCTGCTCGGCGCAGGTCTTCCGGCCCACGCTGCGAGTCCTCTCCCGGAGCTCCATGGGCTGTCGGCGTCGGCCGGCGCCTCCGGCCCGGTGCTCCTCCTGGAGGCGACCGGCGACCTCGACACCGTGCACTACTCCCCGCAGCCGGGGGTGTGGGTGGTCGAGATGCCGGAGGCCACCTGGAGCGAGACCCTCGGGATGCTGGCCCGACCCGACCTCGGTGTCGAGCGGGCCACGCTCGAGCACGTCGACGAGTTCGGCAAGCGTCTGAGCCGACTGACGGTGTGGCTCGCCGAGCCGGCGACCCTGGACGGGCGCGT
>CAZKKP010000543.1:0-716 GCA_964553295.1 uncultured Thermoanaerobaculia bacterium
GAGCCCCAGGCGCCGGGCGACCTTGCCGGCGAGCCACCACGAGGCGAGCCCGACGGCCGAGCCGGCTGCGGCGAGGAGCCCGAGCATCGCGAGGGCGATCCAGACGACCGAGGACTCTTCGAAGCCGAGCCAGCCGGCCGCCCTGCCGGCGAGGACGAGCGCTGCCTCGACGGTCTCGCGACCCGCCACCAGGCGGGTCATGGCCAGCTTCTGCAGCGGGTTCCAGAGGAACACGAGGCCACCGGCCGCGGCGGCGCCGGCGGCACGAGGCAGGAGGTCCACCGCGAGCTCGACGAGCACCGCCTCGGCGGCGATGCCGATCAGCGGACCGGGCCTGAGACCGCCGATGCCGAAGACCTTGACCACCAGGGCGACCGCGCCCGCGACCAGGCAGACGCCGGGCCGCGGGCTGAGGCGGCGCAGGGTGAGCAGGCAGACCAGGCCGATGGCCGCCATCAGCAGACCGGTCAGCGGCAGACGGCTGAGGTGGAGCACCGAGCCGAGGCTCAGCTCGAGGGCCCCCCACAGGCTGCCGATGAGGGCGGCACGGGTCCAGGCGCGTGGGTCGGTCACGGCGCCACCTCCTCGAGCCGCCCGCCCTCGAGGTGGAGGCGCCGGTGGGCCGCGGTCCACAGCTCCTCGCGGTGGCTGACCAGGAGATAGGCGCGACCACGGGCGGCCCGCGATGACACGGGCGCGTCCAGGTGCGTCTGAGC
>CAZKKP010000543.1:726-2874 GCA_964553295.1 uncultured Thermoanaerobaculia bacterium
GGCGAGGTCCTCGGGGTCGAGCCCCGGGGCGGGCTCGTCGACCGCCAGCAGCGCGGGACGGGTGAGGTCGTTGGCGGCGTGGACCAGCCGCTGGCGCTCGCCGCGCGACAGGGTCCACGGCGCCCGGGCGGCGAGGGCCTCGAGCCGGTGCCGGCGCAGCACCCGGGCGATCGCGACCCGGTCCCGGCTCAGGGCCTCGAGCTCGCCGAGCACTGTCCGCCCGAGCAGCTGCAGGGTCGCGTCCGGCAGCATCAGGCCGACCCGTCCCCGGCGGCGCACCGTCCGGCCCGGCGCCGCGGCGACCAGCGTCCGCGCCAGGGTTGACTTGCCGGCGCCGTTGGCGCCCGAGAGCACCACGATCTCCCCCTCGTGGATCTCCAGCTCGAGGGGCCCGGCGAGCCTCCGACCGCCGCGCTCGAGCACCAGGCCGGTCGCGGCGAGCACCACCTCGGCGCCGGCGGCGTGGAGCGGGGCGGGCAGCCGGGGCGCCCGGGGGGGATCGGCGTCGGCGAGCCGCGCGCTTCTGAGTCGCAGCCATCGGGTGACCGCCGACACGAGGCGCCAGCCGGCGTGCTCGGCGATCAGAGCCGAGCCGCCGGCTCGCCCGATCTCCCCGAGGGCGACGGCGAGGGCGGCGGCGCCGGCTGCGTCGAGGTGCGCCGAGGGCTCGTCGACGAGCAGCGGCCGTGGCGCGGCGCTCAGGGCGACGGCGAGGGCCACGCGCTGGCGCTCGCCGCTGGACAGGGTCGTCGTCCGTCGGTCGAGCAGCGGGCCGATCCCGAGTCGTTCGACGAGCTCCGATCGGGCAGGGGTCCCATAGAGCCGTGCCGCCGCGGCGAGCTCGTGCCGCGGCGTGGCCAGGAAGAGCTGGCTGTCCGGCCGGTCGAGACAGGAGCCGAGAAGGTGGGCGCGTTGGCCGGGGTCAAGCTCGTCGAGGGCCGCGCCGTCGAGCTCGAGACGCCCCTGGACGAGGGCCGGCTCGAGCCACGGCACGAGCCCGTTCACCGTCTTGAGCAGCGTCGTCTTGCCGCTGCCCGAGCGGCCGCGCAGGCAGGCGATGTCGCCGCCGCCGAGCTCGAGATCGAGATCGGTGAGCACCCCACGACCGGCGCCCGGGTGGCGCGCTCCCAGGCCCCGGAGGGCGAGCCCGGAGTTCGGTGGCGCGGCGGCGGGCGGCGGCGTGGCGTCAGTCCAGAGCATGGGCGACGATTCCGGGTCGGGCGCACCACGAGGATACCCGCGATGACCCGCCCATGCGTTCGCCACAGGACAGCCGCGCCCGCGGAGCCGAGGCCCGGGTCACAGGGTCAGACGGAGGGTCGCCCAGAGGCGGCGGCCGGGCAGTGGATAGCCCCACTCCCCCTCGACGGCGGCGTCGAGGGCGTTGTCGATGGCCAGGGTGAGGTCGAAGGCCGGCCAGCGCCAGCGGAAGCTCGCCCGGAGGAGGTCGTAGGGCTCGAGGTCGGCCCGGTCCGCGCCGTCGTACCAGGTGCGGGCGCCGACCCAGCTCCAGTGCAGGCGGAGGTCGCCGCCGCGACCGATTTCGAGGCCGAGGTCGAGGTCGACGGTGGCGTCGGGCACGTAAGGGACCTCCTCGAGGCCCTGAGCCGACTCGACGAGCTCGGCGTGGAGCAGTGCCGCCGCCAGGCCGAGGTCGACCGGGCCCCAGCGGCGACGCCCCTCGAGCTCGACACCGGCGAGCTCGGCCCGGTCCTGGTTGTCGTAGGGCAGGCCCCGCCCGAGCCTCGAGATCAGGTCGTCGACGCGGTCGGCGTAGACGCTCACCGCGAGCTCGCCGTCCCGATCGGGGCGCCAGCTGAGACCGACGGTGGCGCCGGTGGCGGTCTGAGGCGCCAACCCCGGGTTGGGCGCGTCGACGCTGTACCGCTGGCGCAGGGTCGGGAAGCCGGTTCGCCGGTACACCGCAAGCCTGCCGTCCAGCTGCGGCGCGAGCCGCACCTCGATCCCGGCCTGGGGCGAGATCTCGGTGGCCGACGAGGTCTCGGCGTCGCTCGCCGCGGCCTGCCAGGCATCGACGACGGCCTGGTGGTCGACCGCGGCGGACAGGGTCAGCACCGTACGTTCGTCGAGGGCGAGCCGATCCTGGAAAGAGATCGACCCGGTCCGCACCCGGTAGCGCTCGGTGGC
>CAZKKP010000544.1:0-2870 GCA_964553295.1 uncultured Thermoanaerobaculia bacterium
CCCGGATGATCTCGACCGCTGGGCGGCGGGCCTTCACCTGCTCGCCCTGGTCGGGCCGCCCGACCGTTCGTGGCTCGACGAGCTGCGGGACGCGGGGGCTTCGGTGGTCGCGGGAATCCACCCGGCTGCGCTGCTGGTGGTCGCGGACGGGCCGACGCTGGCCGCCGCCGCGATCATGACGACCAGCGAGGGGCTGCCGGTGCTGCGCGGCGTATGGCCTCTGCCCGTGGCGGCGCGGCTCGCGCCGGAGCTGCTCGAGACGGCGCAATCCCAGCCCGAGGAGGTGCTCGAGGTCCGCGTCGACCGGCTCGAGGTCATGGCGAAGAACGGCGGCCTTGCCGCCCGGACGACGGCCGAGAGAACCACCGCCGCGGCCCTCCTCGACCGTCTCGCCGCCGATCCCTGGGTCCTCTGGGCGGAGCCGGCGGCCCAGCCGGTGCTGCACGCCAACCTGGCGGTCGACGCCGCCCTGCTCGACATCGCCCCGGTTTGGCAGGAGCTCGGCTTCGACGGCGCCGGCGTCATCATCGCCCACAACGACTCGGGCGTCGACCTCGACCATCCGGACCTGCCCCCCGAGGCGATCGTCGCCACCGTCGGCAGGATGGCCTATACCGACTCCGCCCACGGCAGCCACACCGCCGCGGCGGCCGTCGGGCGCGGCGCCCTCGCGGCGCCCGAGAACACCTCCGGCTGCGGCGACCTCACGCCCCGTCGGGCGACGGTGCGGGGCGCCGCTCCCGGCGCGCGGCTCGCCGCCAACAACCTGTTCGCCGGCGGTCTCGCCGACGTTCCCGACATGATGGCCTGGGGTGCCCGCCAGGGCGCCCTGGTGTCGACCAACTCCTGGGGCCTGCAGGGGCTCGCCTCCGAGGTCCTGTCCTACAGCGCGGCGTCGGCCGAGGTCGACGCCGCGGTCCGCGACGCCGACCCGGCGAGCCCCGGAGCGGCGCCCATGGTGGTGCTCTTCTCCGCCGGCAACCTCGGGCCCGACCCGGGCTCGGTCTCCGCCCCGGGCACCGCCAAGAACGCGATCACCGTCGGCGCCAGCCAGAACGGCCGCTGCGGCGCCTATGTGCCCTCCCTCGACGAGGGCCCTGACCCCTCCCGCGTCCTGCCGAGCTCGAGCCGCGGGCCGGCCCAGGGCCGGGTCAAGCCCGACCTGGTGGCGGTCGGCTCGGACGTGCTCGCCGCCGAGTCCCTCGAGCTGGAGGCGCAGAGCTCCTGGGACGAGCCCTGGACCGGTTCCGTGTACGCCCTGTCCAGCGGCACCTCGATGGCCTGCGCCCTGGCCGCCGGCGCCGCCGCGGTGCTGGTCGAGGCCCACCACGCCCGCACCGGGCGCCGGCCGAGCCCGGCCCTGGTCAAGGCGTCGCTGGTCAACGGGGCGGTGGACCTCGGCGGCGGCTGGCCGTCGCCGGCCCAGGGCTGGGGACGGCTCGACCTCAAGCGGTCCCTCGACGGCCCCCCCGGCGGCCGGCTGGAGCTCGTCGACCAGCACGAGGTCGAGCCCCTGAGCACCGGCCAGCGCTGGTCGCGCAGCTTCGAGGTGCTGTCCGACGAGCTGCCGCTGGAGGTCACCCTGGCGTGGAGCGACGTGCCGGGGGCGGCAGGCAGCGACCACCCCCTGGTCAACGACCTCGACCTCGTGGTCATCGCCCCCGACGGCGTGGTGTACCGCGGCAACCGGCTGGCGGGGGGGGCCTCGATCCCCGACCCGGGACCCTGGGCGGATGGCGACAACCCGGTGGAGGTGGTGCTCGTCGAGACGCCGGCGCCGGGCACGTGGATCCTCGAGGTGGCGGCCGCCGCGGTGCTCGAGACGCCGCCCGGCATGGCGGGTCAGGACTTCGCCGTGGTCTTCTCGGGGGATGCCGCGTGGTGCCTGGCGCCCCCGCCGCCCGACCGCGTGTCCGCCCGTCCGGCGGCCGCCAACCTGGTCGAGGTGTCGTGGCCGGCGGTGACCGGCGCGGCGCGCTACCGGGTGCTGCGGACCGCCCCCCCGGGCGCCAGGCCCGCCGAGAGGATCGCGGTCGTCGAGGCGCCCGCGACGAGCTTCGCCGACACCGGGGTCTCCGGCGGCATCTCCTACGGCTACGCCGTCCAGGCCTTCACCGACTGCTGGTCCGAGCCCTCCGGCGAGGTCGCGGTGACGGCCACTGGCGACTGCTTCCTGGCGCCGGTCTTCGACGGCCTCGCCGCGGTCGACGACCTCGGGGCGACGAGCTGCGCTCTCGAGCTCGCCTGGCCCGCGGCGGGCTCGCCCTGCGGCCACCCGGTGCGCTACGACGTCCACCGCTCGACCGACCCGGGCTTCGTCCCCGGCCCCGGGAACCTCGTCGCCTCGGGTCTGTCGGGCGCCCCCTTCGTCGACCGGGGCCTGGTCGACGGCGAGGCGGCGTGGTACGTGGTGCGGGCGGCGGACCCGGTCAACGGCACGGCGGACGGGAACCTCCGCCGCCGCTCGGCCCGGCCGTCCGGCCCTGCCCGGGTGGTGCTGGCCGGCGACGGCGACGACCGCGACCCGGCCTGGCGATCCGTCGCCGGCTCCGCAGCCGACCCGGGCAGTACCGGCTGGGCCTCGACCACCGACGACGTCCGCTCGAGCCCGGTCGCCTGGTTCGTCGGCGACGAGCCGGTGGTCAAGGACCGCGCACTGGTCACCGCCGAGCCCTTCACCGTGCCCGACTGGGCGCCGGTGGTGCTCGAGTTCCACCACCGGGTCCACCTCGAGGCGCCCTGGGACGGCGGCGTGCTCGAGTACTCCTCGGACGGCGGCCGCACCTGGCGCGACCTGGTCGACGGCGACGGCGCGGCGGTCGGCGCCGACCCCGGCCGCTACCTCGTCGTCGCGCCCGACGAGGTGCTCG
>CAZKKP010000545.1:0-2866 GCA_964553295.1 uncultured Thermoanaerobaculia bacterium
TCAAGGCCAACCGCTTCGGCTACGTCGTCCGGGCCGCCCACGGCACGAGGATCCTCGACTACGAGGAGCAGCGGGACACCTACCGCCACCTGCCGATCGACCTGTCGTCGCCGCGCTTCATCTTCCTCAACACGCTGTTCTCGCTGTCGGAGAGCTGCCTGTACTCGCAGCTCGTCGACCTGTACGACGCCGGCCGCCTCGCCGCGGTTCACGGCTACGCCGACCTGATGCGGCGGATCCGCGACGCCATGGACCGCGCCCACGTCGAGGGCGAGCTCAAGCAGCACATCGCCGCCGACCCCGGCGCCTTCGTCGAGCCCGACCCCGACGCGGCGGCGGCCCTCGTCGACCAGCGCAGGGCGGGCAAGCGGCTGATGCTGATCACCAACTCCGAGTGGCCCTACGCGCGGGCGATGATGGCCCACGCCTTCGACCCCTTCCTTCCCGCCGGGACGACCTGGGAGAAACTGTTCGAGCTGGTCATCGTGCGCGCCCGCAAGCCGGCCTTCTTCACCAGCGAGCTGCCGCTGTTCCGGGTCGTCGACCGCGAGCGGGACCTTCTCCAACCGGTGCCTCGCGGCATCCCCGGGCCCGGGATCTACGTCGGCGGCGACGCCGCCACCGTCGAGGCCTACCTCGGCCTGTCCGGCGCCGACATCCTCTATGTCGGCGACCACGTCTTCGCCGACGTCCGGGTGTCCAAGGCCTTCCTGCGCTGGCGCACGGCGCTGATCCTGCGCGAGCTCGAGGACGAGATCGCCGCCCTGGAGGGCTTCCGCCCCCGCGAGCTCGAGCTGGTCGGGCTGATGCGCGACAAGGAGGCGCTCGAGCGCACCCTGTGCCGGCTGCGCGTCGCCCTGCAGCGGTTCGACGGCGGTCCCGCGGGTCAGCCTTCGGGTCCGGACGCCGCCCGCCTCACCCGGGAGATCGCCGAGGTCCGCCAGCGGGCGATCGACCTCGACGAGCGCATCGCGCCCATCGCCCGCGAGGCCTCGATGGTCGGCAACCCTCTGTGGGGACCGCTGCTGCGGGCCGGCAACGACGTCTCCGACCTCGCCCGCCAGCTCGAGAAGTCGGCCGACGTCTACACCTCGCGGGTCGGCAACCTCCTCGCAGCCACGCCCTTCGCCTACCTCAGGGCGCAGCGCGGCGGCATGCCCCACGACGCGGAGTCGAGGTACTGAGGGGGCTGGCGGCTGTCGGCTCTCAGCTGTCGGCAATCAGCTGTCAGCTGTCAGCTGCTCGCAGCGGCACAGAGGGCCGGCCGGAGGTCCGCGGCGGTGCGCCATGTGGTACCCCAGGGGCTCTCTGAGTGCGCCGCTGCCAGGAGATGCCGCAGCACTGAGGGCCTTCTGCGCCGAAGGCAGCACGGGACAGAAGAGCGGCCCGCGCCGGGGCGCGGGCCGCTGGATGGTCAGTCGAGGTTGAGCGAACCGATCAGAACTCGAGGCGGAGGCCCACCTCGTACCGCCGCGGCAGCCAGTAGCTGGTCGGCGTGCCGATCGGGATGGGCACCGGGAAGCCCTGAGCGTCCACCACTGGGTCGCCGTTCGCGTCCCGGGCCTGGACGAAGGGGGTGGTCTGGAAGGTGGCGTCGGCCTCGTTGTCGAAGGCGTTGTAGACGGCCACGATCCCGGTCAGGTCGACGCTGCCGAACTTGAAGGTCTTCGACAGCTGCAGGTCGACCTGCCAGATGGACTTGGTAGTGTAGTCGCCCCGCGGCCGCAGGTAGATGGTCGTCGGCAGCAGCGCGCCGTCGCCGGAGTAGCAGTACTGCAGCACGTTCGGGTCGATGCCGAGCTCGGCGATCTGGGCGGCGTAGTTCGGGTTGGAGAAGGCGTTGGCGAAGACGTCGCAGTTCGCCGCGATCGTGGCGTGGCCCGGAGAGGAGTAGAAGCCGTCGATGCCGAGGGTGATGTCCCAGGGCAGCAGGAAGTAGCCGTTCAGCTTGACGCGGTGCTCGCGGTGGTCGGGCAGGTAGCCCTGCTGGTTGACGAAGTGCACCGGGAAGAAGTCGGCCAGCGCGGTCGCGTAGGACTGGGCGGCGCCGTTTGAGGTGTTGCCCTCCGACTCCGACCAGGTGTAGCTCAGGAGGACGTGGAACTTCTCCTTGCGGGTCTCGAACTTGGCGATGTAGCCGGTGTACTCGCGGCCGAAACCGGGCATGTTGACGATGGCGTAGCCGCTGCACCCGGCCGCCGTGGTCCAGCTCGAGCTGTTGTCGAGGGTCGGCTCGGCGCCGTCGCCCCAGGCCCATGTGTTGTTCCGGCAGGTGTCCTCGATCATCTCCTCGGTCTTCTTCTTGACGTAGGTCAGCTCGAGGGAGGTCTGCGGGAAGAGCTGGGTCTCGTAGGCGAAGATGAGCTCGTCGGCGTAGGGCGCCTGCAGCCGGCCGACGCCGAGCTGATCGACGGTCTCGGCCGGCTCGTAGACCGAAATCGACCGGTTGTCGATCAGGTAGTACTGCTGCCCCTGCCAGTTGGTCCACGGGATGGGCGTGCCGATGCGCGACAGCCGCGGGTCGTCGGGCTCGCAGATGCCGACCTGGTTGCAGTAGTACTCGAGGGTGTTGTACTCGTGGTAGATCTCGGTGACGCCCGAGGCGAAGCTCGGGATCGACAGCGCCGTCGGGTCCATGAACCTGCCGCCGGAGGCGCGTAGCACGTGCTTGGCGTTGCCGAACAGGTCCCAGGCGACGCCAAGCCGCGGCTGCCAGCGGTCCATGTCGGCGATGTCGTCGCCGACGTGGTTGGAGAGCTGCATGGTGTCCAGCCGGATGCCGGGCTTGACCGTCAGGTTGGGCAGAGGGCGCCAGGCGTCCTGGAGGAAGAAGGTCGTGATGTTGCCGCGGCTGGTGGTGATGTCC
>CAZKKP010000546.1:0-2843 GCA_964553295.1 uncultured Thermoanaerobaculia bacterium
CGAGCGACGTCCCGCCGGTCACCGAGCCGACCTCGGCGCCCAGGGGCGCCAGGAGCCACCGCAGCTCGCCGGCGAGCTGGACTGCCAGCTCCCGGGTCGGCGCGACCAGCAGCACCGCCGGACGTGCCGGACCCACGCCGGCGCACCCTGCGTTCACCGCCCGGACGACGTCCGCTGCGACCACGAGGCCGAGCGCCACCGTCTTGCCCGAGCCGGTCTGTGACGAGATGCGCAGATCGCGGTCCTCGAGGCCGGGCTCGAGAACCGCCTGCTGGATGTCGGTCAGGGCTTCGAAACCGCGTCCGGCCAGGACCGGACCGAGGCCCGCCGGGACCTCAACGAAGGGAGAGTCAGGCATGTTCGCTTCCTGTCATGTCGGGTCCCGATCTCGGTCAGCCGGGACGTCGAGGCGCCTTCACACCAGGGCCATGGATGATCTGTGGAGCCAGGCTGCTGGTGTGAGATCCCGACAACAGGGCAGCGAGCCGACGGACGGGTCACCATACCACACTCCGAGTCAGTCGGCGGACTCGGCAAGCTCGACGGTGATCGTGAACCGCTGTCCCTGCAGGGCCGCCCCTTCGACCACCGTGGCGGCGCCGTCGGCGACGTTGCCTGCCCGCAGCACGTCTTCGAGGACCGGCGCCAGGGCCTGGCGGTGCGGCTCGGGCCCCTGCACGACGAGCCGCTGCACCGGCCAGCGCAGGCTCTTCTGCGCCTTGGTCTTGGTTCCGCGGATCGCCGACAGCACCTCGACCGCGGTGTCGAAGGTGATGTGGTGCGTCGGCCGCGGCACCACCGCGACCTCGTCGGAGGACGGCCAGGGCGCCGTGTGCACGCTCTTCTGACCGACATCGCCGGCGAAGCGCCACGACCACACCTCCTCGGTGACGTACGGCAGGAAGGGTGCGAGAAGTCGGAGGAAGGTGCGCAGCGCCCACTGGAGAGTCGCCACCGCCGAGCGCCGGGCCAAAGTGTCCTCGTCGCCGTAGGCGCGCAGCTTGACCAGCTCGAGGTAGCTGTCGCAGAAGCCCCAGAACGCCTCCTCGGCGGTCTGGAGTGCGGCGGCGTAGTCGAAGGCGTCGAAGGCCCGGGTGGCCTGCTCGACCACCTCGCGCAGGCGCTCGACGAGGGCGATGTCGAGCGGGTCGACGATCTGCTCCACGCCCGGCGCCGCGCCGCCGGCCGCACCTCTCTCGAGCTGCATCAGGACGAAGCGGCTGGCGTTGAAGACCTTGGTGGTCAGGCGCTTGCCCACCTTGAAGACGCCCGGGTCGAAGGCCGTGTCGGTGCCCAGCCGGGCGCGGGCGGCCCAGTAGCGCACCGCGTCCGACGACCACTCGTCGAGCAGGCTCTCGGGAGTGACCACGTTGCCCTTGGACTTCGACATCTTCTTGCGGTCGGGATCGAGGATCCAGCCCGAGATCACGACGTGGCGCCAGGGCACCTCGCGCTCGTGCATCCAGGCCTTGACGATGGTGTAGAAGGCCCAGGTGCGGATGATCTCGTGGGACTGGGGGCGAATGTCCATCGGGAACAGCCGGCGGTGGCGCTCGTGGTCGACCCCCCAATGGGACTGGATCTGCGGGGTCAGCGACGAGGTCGCCCAGGTGTCCATGACGTCCGGGTCGCCGGTGAACCCCCCGGGCTGGTCACGGCGTGACTCGTCGTGGCCGGGCGCCGCATCGGTCAGCGGGTCGACCGGCAGCATCTCCGCGCTCCCGAAGATCGGTCGTTCGAAGTCGGGCTCGCCGGAGGCGAGCACCGGGTACCACACCGGGAACGGCACACCGAAGTAGCGCTGGCGCGAGATGCACCAGTCCTGGTTGAGGCCCTCGACCCAGTGCACGTAGCGGGTCTTCATGTGCGACGGGTGCCACTGGATCTTGTCGCCCTGGGCGAGGAGCTCGTCGCGGTGTTCGAGAATCCGGACGAACCACTGCCGGGTCGGGACGAACTCGAGCGGACGCTCCCCTTTCTCGTAGAACTTGACCATCTGGTCGGTGGGCCGGGGCTCGCCGACCAGCGCCGCACCGCCGCCGGGGAAGGCGCCCGCCGTCGCCAGCTGCTCGACCACCCGTTTCTTGGCCTGCCTGGCGCCGAGGCCGACGATCTCGTCCCAGGCGCGTTGAGCGGACTCGGGGTCGACCGACGCGAAGGGCGCCCGATCGAACTCCACCGGGATCATCCGCCCGTCGCGGCCGATCACCTGGCGCACCGGCAGCCCGGAGCGCTTCCACCACTCGACGTCCATGGCGTCGCCGAAGGTGCAGACCATGAGGATGCCGGTACCCTTGTCGGGGTCGGCGTGCTCGGCGGCGAGGATCGGCACCTGGACGCCATACAGCGGCGTGATCGCGAACCGCCCGAAGAGCGGCCGATAGCGCTCGTCGTCGGGGTGGGCGACCACGGCGATGCAGGCCGCGAGCAGCTCCGGCCGGGTGGTGGCGATCTGCAGCTCGCCGCCGCCCTCGACCGCGAAGCGGATGTCGAAGAACAGGCCCTTCTGGGAACGGTCCTCGACCTCGGCCTGGGCGACGGCGGTCTTGAAGTCGACGTCCCACATGGTCGGCGACTCGACGTTGTAGACCAGGTTCTTGGCCACCAGGTCGAGGAACGACAGCTGCGAGATCCGGCGGCAGTGCTCGTCGATCGTCGCGTACTGCTCGCTCCAGTCCAGGGAAAGCCCGAGACGCCGCCACAGCTGCTCGAAGGCCTTCTCGTCCTCGGCGGTGACGGTGGCGCAGGCCTCGATGAAGTTGCGCCGCGACACCTCCCGGATGTCCTTCGAACCACTTTCGGCGACCATCCTCGGCTGCCAGTCGGGCTCGTATGGCAGGTGC
>CAZKKP010000547.1:0-2833 GCA_964553295.1 uncultured Thermoanaerobaculia bacterium
CGGCTGCTCGCCGACCACCGGCTGGTCTACCTCGCGGTGCTGCTGCGGCTCGAGGTCGTCGCGCTGTGCGGGCTGGTCATCGCGGTCTGGGGGCTCGGGCCCCTGCCGGCCGTGCCGGTGCTGGCTCTCGCCGCAATCCTCGTCGCCCAGACCTGGCCGACTCGACGCAAGACCGAGCTCCTGGTGGCCCGCGCCGAGTCGCTGCGCACGGAGTGAACGAGTGGCAAGGCGCCGCATGCAACCCGGAGCGCGATGCCGCGTACTTCGCCTGACGGGCGGGCTGCGCCCGCGCGGTGCGTTGGAGGCCCGATGACGAGAAGGGTGTGGCTGGCGGTTGCTGGCGGCGTGACCGTGGTGGTGGCTGTGACCTTGCTCGCGCTGCCTGGCGGACCCGAGTGGACCTCGAGTTCGCCGGAGGCGGTGCGCGCGCTCGAGGCCGGCATCGAGGCTCAGATGAAGGTCTACCATGACGAGGCCGCCCGCCACTTCGAGCGCGCCCTCGAGCTCGACCCGGGCTTCGTCATGGCCAGGCTCATGCTCCCCGAGGTGGCGTCGGGCAAGGACATCGCCCGCGGCGACGAGCTGCTCGCCGAGCTCGCCGACGTCGACGGCAGCCAGCTGAGCCCTCGCGAGCGGTTGCTTCTCGAGCGCTTCCGGCTCGCCCGAGCGGGCAGGGTCGACGAGGTCGACGCTCTCGTCGACGCCTACCTCCGGCGCCACCCCAGCGATCCCTTCGTCCTGCACATGAAGTCCATTCGACTGTGGCAGCTCGGTGAACTCGAGCAGGCCGAGCAGCTCAGCCGGCACCTCGCCGAGGTCGCCCCCAACTGGGTCATCGCCTACAACCAGCTCGGTTACATCACCATGATGGGCGAGCGCTTCGCCGAGGCGCGCGAGTACTTCGTCAGCTACCGCTTCATCGCCCCCGACCAGGCCAACCCGCACGATTCCCTCGGCGAGCTCCACCTCGTCCAGGGCGAGTACGACGCGGCCCTGGCCTCCTTCCGCAAGGCGCTGGCGATCAAGGAGGACTTCCTGCCCTCCTGGGAGCACCAGGTGCTGGCCCTGGTCGTCATGGGCCGCGACGACGAGGTCGAGGAAGTGCTCGCCGACCTCGAGACCCGGCAGCTCGGACCACCGGGATGGCTCCTCGGCCTGCGCTGCTTCGTCGACAGCGAACGTCTGCTGCGCCACGGGCGCTACGCGGAGCTCATCGCCCGGGTGGGCGGCCCGTGCCTCGCCAAGCCGTGGCACGACTACACGACCACCGCGACCCACCTGGCAGCCGTCCGCCTCGGCGACCTCGAGCTCGCCGAGAGCCTCGAGGGGGGTCTGAGAGCGATGCTCGACCAGCAGGCCGCACCGCCCAGCTCGGCCAAGCAGCTGTGGGCCCGCGAGGTCGAGGGCGGCCTCGCCCACATGACCGGGGTCCGCCTCGCGGCGACCGGCGACCTCGAGGCCGCCGCTCGATCGCTCCTCGAGGCGGACGAACGGCTGCTCTACAACAGCGCCGGCCAGGGGCTGTTCAAGACCTTCAACCGGCTGCTGGCGGTCCAGGTCCTGCGATCCGCCGGCCGCGAGGACAAGGCCGAGGAGCTGCTCGCCCGGGCGCGCTCGGTCAACCCCGTCCTGGTGGCCGAGCTCGAGCGCACCGGTCTCGACATCCTGCGCTGACCGTCCCTGGTATTCTTCGCCCGCGGAGGGAGCTTGGGGGGAAGCAGCGGCGCGGGCGCGTCCCGCCGTGCGACGGTTCGGAGAAGCTCCGGCCAGCCGGGAGCGGCAGGCCCGGGTTGGCCTGCCCATCGGGCATCGGCGTCGCCATGAGCGGGTCGTCGATCCGGGTCGTCGCCTGCGCCGGCGGTCGAGACCTCCGGGTCGAGCGGCGTCCCGCGCCCGAGGTTGGCTCCGGCGAGGTCGTGCTCGGGCTGCTCGCCTGCGGGCTGTGCGGCACCGACCTGTTCAAGATCGACACCGGCCGTACCCGGGAGGGTCTGGTGCTCGGCCACGAGGTGGTCGGGATCGTGGTCGAGAGCGGCGACGGCGCAGAGGTCGCGATCGGCGAGCGCGTCGTGGCGCCCCACCACGTCGCCTGCGGCGGGTGTGCACTGTGCCGGCGCGGCAGCCACACCCTGTGTCCGACCTTCCAGGAGAACCTCATGGACCCCGGGGGCTTCGCCGAGCGGCTGCGGCTCGGTGCGCGGGCGGTCCGCGAGGCTCTGTGGCGAGTGCCCGGCCATGTGCCGGACGAGGCTGCGGTGTTCCTCGAGCCGGCGGCCTGCGTGCTGCGCGGGATCGACAAGGCGGGCCTCGCGGCGGAGGGCGGCTGCGCAGTCGTTCTCGGCGCCGGCAGCATGGGCCTGCTCCACCTGCTAGTGCTGCGTGCGGCGGCGCCCGGTCTCCGGGTCGTGGTCTGCGACCCCGCCACCGACCGCCGGGCCACCGCGGCTGCTCTCGGCGCCGATGCGGCCACCGCCCCGGGCGATCTCGCCGGAGCGGTCGCCGAGGCCAGTGCGGGCATCGGCGCCGACGCGGTCTTCGACACGGTCGGCGGCGCCGGCCCCCTCACCCAGGGCCTCGAGGTCGCGCGGCCGGGCGGCACGGTGGTGCTCTTCGCCCACGCCGCCGAGGGGGAGCCCGCCGGCTTCGAGCTGAACCCGTTCTTCAAGGGCGAGAGACGGGTGGTCGCGACCTACTCGGGGACGGTCGCGGAGCAGCGGCGCGTCGCCCGGTGGCTGACCGAGGCTCGCCTCGACCCGTCGCCCCTGGTGACCCATCGGCTGCCCCTGTCCGAGACCGCCGCCGGATTCCAGCTCATGCGCCGGCGCCAGGCCCT
>CAZKKP010000548.1:0-899 GCA_964553295.1 uncultured Thermoanaerobaculia bacterium
CGCTGGTCTGGCGGTCGAGGCGGTGGACCAGGCGGAGGAAGGGCCGCCGTCCGTCGCGGACGGCCAACGCCAGGAGCAGCCGGTCGGCGACCGCGAGCTCGCCGGCGGCCATGCGCTCCGCCGCCTGGGACAGCTCGCCGGCGAGCTTGTCAACGGCCACCAGCCAGCGGTCCTCGTGGAGCAGCCGGGGCAGCTCCGGCGTCGCCGCCGGCACGCCCGGCGCCGCGTCGGCGGGCAGCTCGACGGCATCTCCCACCTCGAGGGTCCGCGACTGGACGCGGATCGTCTCGCCGTTGCGTCGCACCGAGCCGTCGGCGATCAGCACCCGGGCCCGGCGACGAGGGATCGCCGCCGCCTCGGCGAGGAAGCGGTCGAGCCGCTGCCCGTCCCACTCGGGGGGCACGACGAGTCGCCGCGCAGCGGGTCCCGCCATGGCCTCAGCCCGCGGGCTCGTCCCGCGGCAGGACCACCCGGACCTCGGTGCCGACACCCTCCTCGGAGGCGATCGTCAGCCGCCCGGCGAGGGCCCGGGTGAGCTTGTCGGCGACCGTCAGCCCGAGACCGGGCCGTCCCCGGTGCTGCGGGAAGAAGGGCAGCAGAGCCCGTTCGAGGAGGTCGGCCGGGATGCCAGTACCGTGATCCCGGACGGTGATGGCAATCGCGTCGCGCCCATCCGGACGCACCTCGACCTCGACCTCGTGCGGTGGCGGCGTGTGTTGCTCGGCGTTGTCGAGCAGTCGCCCGAGGATGTGGCGGATCGCCCGCCGGTCCCAGCGCACGGCGCCCGCATCGCCCTCGGTCCGGACGACGGGAGCGCAGGTCCTGTCGGAGACCGCGTCGCGCCAGGCCGCGACCGCCTCCCGCACCAGCTCGGCGGCGGCGCCGGGCTCGCGGGCGAG
>CAZKKP010000548.1:909-2830 GCA_964553295.1 uncultured Thermoanaerobaculia bacterium
TCATTCGTATCCGGGGCCGTCGATGCCGGCGCTGGAGCCGCACCGGGCGGCCGTAGAGCAGCATCTCGTCGAGGGTCCTCTGCAGCCGCGCGACCTGCTGCTCGAGGGAGGCCAGGGCCTTGCGCAGGCGCTCGGGATCCTCTGCAACCATCGCAGCCGACTCGGCCTGCATGACGGTGGCGAAGATCGGGTTGCGCAGAGCATGAGCGATCTGGTTGACCAGCCACTCGGCGTCGGCCGTCGGGGGAGCAGCCGCGGGCGGCGAGTCGAGCGCCACGGCGCGACGCCTCAGCGCTCCGGTCGGATGACCGAGGTCGCGGGCAGCGCCCGGGTCCGCGCCCAGGAGCGGATCGTCTTGAGCTGCTCCTCCATGGTGCGCGACAGGGGGATGATCTTGCCGAAGGCGGCGAGGAGGTCGTTCTGGCTCACCGGCCGGCCCCGGGCGTGGCCGGTGATGCGCGCCTGCGCAACCGCCTGCTCGATCTCGGCGCCGTTCCAGGTGCGGGTCGCAGAGGCGAGCAGGATGAGGTCGTAGGCCGCGGCTTCGAGACCGTTGCGGCGCAGGTGGATGCCGAGGATCTCCTTGCGCTCCTCGTCGTTCGGCAGGTCGACGAAGAACACCTGGTCGAAGCGCCCCTTGCGCAGGATCTCGGCGGGCAGCAGGTTGATGCGGTTGGCGGTGGCGGCGACGAATACGTCGGCCTTGTGCTCCTGCATCCAGGTCAGGAAGGTCGAGAAGATGCGGGTCATGGATCCCGACTCTCCCTCGCGGTAGCCGGCGATCCCCATCTCGATCTCGTCGATCCACAGCACCGCCGGCGACACCGCCTCGACTGCCTCGAGGGCGCGGTGGAAGACCCACTCGGCCGAGCCCTGCACGCCGGCGAACACCAGGTTCATGTCGAGCCGGAACAGCGGCAGCTTCCACTCCTGGGCGATGACCTTGACCGCGAGGCTCTTGCCGCAGCCCGAGATGCCCATCAGGAGGACGCCGCGGGGCAGCGGCATGCCGATCTTGCGGGCCTCGGGCAGGAACAGCGCCGAGCGCTCGCGGACCCACTCCTTGAGCTGGTCGAGACCGCCGAGCTCGGACAGCGACTCGTCCGGCGGGATGAACTCGAGGATCCCCTCCTTGCGGGTGACCTGCTCCTTCTCGTCGAGCACCTCGGCGAAGAAAGCATCGCCGAGCTCGCGGTGCCGGTCGAGCAGCCGTCGCAGCATGTGCTCGACCTCGGTCAGGCTCATGCCCTTCAACGAGCCCACGAGGCGCTCGACGGCGGCCGGTGGGACCTGGCGGCTGCCCAGCAGCTGCGCGACCAGGCTCTCGACCTCGCCGGTGTCCGGGAACAGCGACAGCACGACGTAGGTGACCGGCTTGAGGATCTCCGGCAACTCGGCATGATGGGCGAGGAGGAAGAGGTAGCGGCCGCTGCCGCGGATCGCCATCGCGGTGTCGCGCAGGCTGCGCAGCATCCGGCGGTCGGCCAGGTAGCCGTCGAGGTCCTTGAACAGGTAGAAGCCGCGGGGCGCCTCGCCGGCGATCCAGCGCAACGCGGCGGCGGCCTCGGTGAGCCGGGGCTCGGCGCCGCCGCCGAAGCCGTCGACGCAGTTCCAGACCTCGACCGGCAGCGGCTCGGGCTTGGCGGCGCCGCCGAAACGGCGCAGCAGCCGCTCCAGGCGCTCCTCCTCCGAGCTGACCAGGAGAACGATGGGATAGGCTGAGGCGAGAGCGGTGTGGATCTGCTCGAGGGTGGATCTCATCGCTCGTGACGCCAGCCGCGCAAGGTGCCGCCGGCCCGGCGGAGGGCGGCGGCGGTGGCCGGGCGCCAGCTGTCACGGCTCTTCCAGGCGACGGTCGCGAGCAGCCAGCCGGCGATGGCCGCGGCCACCCAGACCGCCGCCACCTTGCCGACCTCGACCG
>CAZKKP010000549.1:0-2362 GCA_964553295.1 uncultured Thermoanaerobaculia bacterium
AGACAGAGATCGATCCCGCGCTCGGCGTCGCCGAGCCGTCGCTCAGCCGCTTCGACCCCAGTTCGTGACAGCCGCTCGCTCCAGGTGCTCGATCGCCGTCCTGGTTGTGGCCATCCTCGCCACAGCCGGGGCGGTCCGAGCCAACGAATGTCTGCGCGCCGCAACCCCGCCGGCACCGCCGGAGAAGGGAGCGGTGCTCGCGGTGCCACTCGACCCCGGCAACGACCATCCGAACGTACTGGTGCTGGAGTTCCAGCAGGATCCCGCCGCGATATTCCAGGGCGACTTCGGCGAGACCTGCCTGGCGGTGGCGCGGAACCCGCGAACCATCACCGTCGCCCCTGGGGGCGCGCTGGTTTTCTTCGGTGAGACCGGCACGAATGTCGTCTGGGGTGCGGTGAACGTCGGCCCGTCCGACCCGCCCCCTGTCATTCTGCCGGGTGGCCCGAATCCCCTCTTCGGCCAAGCCGTGGAGGTGTGGGTGCTCGATCCGGCCGAGATGCTGGAACAGACCTCGACGTGCCGCCACTGCGACCTGTCCAATCGAAAGGTAGTGTTGCCGGCGATCCCCGAGGGTGGCGAAGGCCACCCAAGCCTCGCGTATCTGGGGGAGGTCTCCGGCGCCAACTTCCGCGGCGCGACGCTGACCCATGTGGAGTTGGGCCCTCCCGGGACAGGGTTCGACTACGACTTCAACGGCTCGGACTTCACCGGTGCGTCGTTCAACGACATGCTCCTCGTCGGCGCCCATTTCCTGAACGCAATCCTCTCGGGCGCCACGTTCGACAACGCCATCCTCAGGAACGCCACCTTCGACCGGATCAACCTCGGCGCCCAGGGTATGGATCAGCAGGGCGCGAGGTTCATCAACGGCACCGACCTCAGCGGCGCGACTTTCATCCTCGCCGACCTCACGAACTCGACGTTCGACGACGTCAGCGTCGACGGGACCGCGTTCGATTCAGCCATGTTGCACGGCACGTCCTTCACCTCGTTGCGGTTCCGGACCCCGCCCTCTTTTCCCGACGTCTCGCTCGGCGGGGACTTCCGGGTGGCGCAGCCGCGGTGCACGAGCTTTGCGAATCTCGACCTCGTCGACGTGAGTTTCACACGCGCGGGCTGGAGTGGGTCGGGCTGTTTGGGCCCGCTGTTCGAGGGGAGCCGTTTGCGCCTGGAACTCCTCCAGTACTTTCTCACGCCAGCGTTCATCGACGACGGGATCGATCTGTCGGACACGCAGGTGTTGGTTTCGGCCGCCGACCGCAACGCACTTGCCGGCGCCGATCTGAGCGGCGCGAAACTCGCCGGCGCCGACTTCCTGGGCGAACCTCTCGACCTCACCGGTACCGTGTTCGACGGCGCCGATCTCGCCCAGACCAACCTGTCGCTGGCCCGCCTCGCCGGCGCCACCTTCGAGAACGTCGAAGCCGGCGGCGCCTCGTTCACCGCCGCCAATCTCACCGGCGACGGCACTCGCGCCGCCGCCAGCTTTGCCGGCACGCAGACCAACCTGCAGGGGACGAACTTCGTCGATGCGGACCTGAGCGGCGCCAGCTTCCAGGGCGCGGACCTCAGCGGCGCCGTGTTCACCGGTGCCCGCGGCATCGACACCAACTTCGGCGGCGTGATCGCCAGGCACACCGTGTTCGCCGGCGCTCATCTCTACGGCAACGGGCAGGCGTTCGATCAGGCGACCGACATGGAGGGCGCGGACTTCACCGATGCGGTTCTCGCCAGCGATCCGACCCAGAGCGGCGGCTTCGACTTCACCGGTGCCACGCTCACCAACGCCCACTTCGACCGTGCCGTCTGTGTCGCCTGCAACTTCACCAACGCCCATCTCCCCGGTGTCAGCTTCACCGAGGCCTACCTGCCCGGGGTCGTGCTCGCCAACGCCACCCTGACGGGGGCCGACCTTGACAGAGCCTGGCTGTACTGCGGCAATCTCGCCAACGGGTCGTGCGGCTCGCTCCCCGGCGCTCCGCCGAGTTGGGCGTGGCCGCTCAGCCTGGGCTCGGGTGAGGCCTATGGTCCCGTGCCCTTCCGGATGCCGAACCTGACCGGGGTGTCCCTGGTCGATGTGACGGCGTGCCCGGACGGCAAGGCGGGCTCGGTGCCTCCGGCCGGCTGCCAAGGGCACCTCTTGCCGAACCCGTCCGAGGCACCGCCGATCCCGGCGCCGTGCTCGGCGTCGGCCAATGGTGCGTGCTCGACTCCGACGACGACCCAGTTCGATGCCGCGGAGGTCGGCGCTCCCGTGGCCGTCGTGCCCGCCGCGCCGCCGACGTGGAATACCACCTTGTCACCGGAGGGCTGGTTCGTCGCCTTCCATTGCTTTGCGAAGTACATCAAGGTGACCTTC
>CAZKKP010000549.1:2372-2806 GCA_964553295.1 uncultured Thermoanaerobaculia bacterium
TACCGTCCGCCTCGTAGGCGGAGGGTCGTCCGAGATCGTCGCCGGCAAGCCCGGCATGCACTGCCCGTCCCCGAGAGAGGCATGCGGCGACGGCGGGCCCGCCACGGCCGCGCTGCTCGGCACTCCGCAAGGTCTTGCCGTGGGGCTCGACGGATCGGTTTACATCGCGGATTCAGCCCTGTTGCGGGTGCGACGCATCGACCCGTCGGGGATGATCAACACCGTCGCCGGTGGCGGCGGAGAAGGATGCGACATCCCCTGCGGCGACGGCGGGCCGGCGACGGACGCATTGCTCGCCGCGGCGAGCGGCATCTCGGTCGATCCGCTCGGCGTGCTCCTGATCGCCGAAGGCGGCAGCGGCGTGCGTCGCGTCGCGCGCGACGGCACGATCACTACGCTGACCCCGGGTTCCGCGAGCGGCAACGTCCGCGCGG
>CAZKKP010000550.1:0-2805 GCA_964553295.1 uncultured Thermoanaerobaculia bacterium
AGCCGGCCACCGAAAGGTCGCGGGGGATCTCGAGCCGGAGCTCGTGGGCAGCGGTCAGTGCCGCCATCGCCTCGCTGGCTACCGGTTTCGTGCTCGGCGCCGCGCGTCTCGGGCTCGAGCTCGGCAAGGGATCCACGAGCGGCTTCCTCTACTGGTACGCCGACATCAACTTCCTGCACTTCGCCATCTTCCTGTTCGCGGTGTGCACGGGAGTGCTGGTCGCGGTGAGCCTGGTCACCCCGGCCCAGTCCGATGAGAAGCTCGCCGGCCTGAGCTTCGCCACCGCGGCTGGCGGGCGTGGCGACGCCGCCGGACCTCTCGAGTCCGATCCCCGCTGGCGGCGGCGTGACTTCATCCTGTCGATCGTTCTCGTCGCGGCCGTCGTGCTGGTCTGGTTGACGTTCCGGGGGTAGGGGCCGCGCCCGGCCGAAGAGCTGTCAGGGCATGGTCGTCGACCAGGCGGTGGTGTCCCCCGTCTCGAAGTCGTCGGCGAAGAGCAGGCTCGGGTCGTCGCCGAGGGTGACCAGGCGGGTGGTGACCGCCTCCCACCACTCGCCGCGCAACCGGATGGTGGGAAAGTCGACGTAGCCGGCCATCTGCGAGGCGCCCGGGTGGAGCCGGACCCGGAAGCTGTCGGGCGTGTGGACGCTCGCGTCGGCGGTGGTCTGGACGACCACGAAGTAGCTCCGCGGACCGCTCGCCGCGGAGATCGGAGGGTTGTCACCGCCCGCCGGCAGCTCGACGAGGATGTGGCCCGGCGCCGGCATCGGCGGCGGACCGTCGAGGAGCAGCTCGTCGGCCCAGGCCTCGAAGGCGCCGCTGCCGTTGGCGTCATGCCACACCTGCAGCGAGGCGAAGACCGCCGTCGCCTGCGCCTCGGTGAACGGCTGTCCGGCGCCGTCGACGAGGTTCAGTGCGATCTGCCGAAGCTCGCCGTCCGGGTCGGACGGCCATCCCATGCCGGCCACCGAGAAGCGGACGAGCGCAGCGGTCGAGCCATCGGGGAGGTAGGCCGGGGCCTGGTCCGAGGCTACGACCCGGTACTGCCCGCCATGATTGGAGTACACCGAGATCCGGCCCGTGCCCCACTCCACCGTCACCAGGTCCGGGTCGCCGTCGCCGTCCAGGTCGCCGAGCGCCGCTCCGGTCGGCAAGCTCAAGCCCTCGGCCGCCGCCGTCTCGGTCCACGAGGCGCCGCTGCCGTCGTTGGCCCACCATTTCAGCTCGCCGGAGTAGCTCGCGACCGATGCCAGGTCGAGGTCGCCGTCGAGATCGAGGTCGGCGGCGAGGAGGGTCTCCGCCCCGTCGAAGGTGGTCGTGACGTCGTGGCGCGTGAACCCGCCGGCGCCGGCGTTGCGCCAGACCGTGATGGTGTCGTCGGGGAACGACACCGTGGCGAGGTCGGTCAGGCCGTCGCGGTCGAAGTCCCCGAGCACGATGTCGCTCGCGTACATGTCACCGATCTGGGTCTGGGTCCAGCCGCCACCGTCGCACAGGTCGCTGTACAGAACCCACAGCGACCCGGGCGTGCCGAAGCTCGCCGCCACCAGATCGCGGTCGCCGTCCTGGTCGACGTCCCCGGCCCGGACCGTGCTGAAGGTCCTGGTGGTGGGGATCGAGTGCTCGAGCCACGCGGAGCCGTCCCCGAGGGTGTTCTCCCACCAGGTGATGCCGGTGGAGTTCAGGCGCAGGGCGACCACGTCGAGGTCGCCGTCGCAGTCGAGGTCGGCGACGTCGAGGTCTTGCCCTTCAAATGAGGCGGCGATGGTGTGCCTGACGTAGGTGGTCGGCCCGACGTTCTGGTACCACGCCACCTCGTCGCCGTAGAACTCGTAGCTCACGATGTCCGGGGCGCCGTCGCGGTTCAGGTCGGCCAGGCGCACGTCGACCGCGCCGGCGAAGCCGGTGTCGACCACTACCGGCGACCAGCCTCCAGGAAGCTGGCGCCAGACCACCAGATCGGGTAGCCCGGTGTCGTCGCGCGTGCCGACGACGATGTCGAGGGTTCCGTCGCCGTCCATGTCGGCGACCGCCACCGTCTGGACCCAGGTGGTGGCGTCGTCGACCACCTCGTCCGCCGGAAAGTGCGCCGTGCGGTGGACGGTCAGGTTGGGCCACCAGGCGACCTGGTCCGAGAACTCGGCGGCGGCGACCACGTCGAGGTCGCCGTCGTTGTCGATGTCGACCGCCAGCGCCGAGCGGGCGCCGGCGAAGCCGGTGGCGACGGTGCGGTGAGCCCAGAAGCTCCCGAAGCTCTCGAACCACGCCACCTGGTTGGCGACCCGGCCGGCCGCGAGCACGTCCAGATCGCCGTCACCGTCCAGGTCCACCGCCTGCACCGAGTACACCCCAGCGAGGGATGACGTGATCTGCTGCCCCACCCAGGAAGTGCCGTCGCCGCCGTCGTTGGCGAACCAGTAGACCTCGCCCGAGAGATAGGCGCCGGCCACCAGGTCGAGGTCGCCGTCGCCGTCGAGGTCGCCGCTTGTGACACAGATCGCGCCGTCGAAGGAGGTGTGGACGATGTGGTGGTCCCAGTACCCGGGGCCGGTGATCTCGCCGTCGTTGACCAGCCAGATCACCGCGTCGGCATCGTAGGCAGCGGCCACCACGTCGAGCAGCCCGTCGCCGTTGACGTCGGCGACGTGGGCGTCGTGGGCGCCGGTGAAGCCGGCGATCAGGTCGCGCAGGATCCAGGTCGTGCCGTCGCCGTCGACGTTTTGAAACCAGGAGACGTAGCCGACCCCGGCGTCGACGCCGGCGACCACCAGGTCGAGGCGGCCGTCGCCGTCGAGGTCGCCGGCG
>CAZKKP010000551.1:0-2800 GCA_964553295.1 uncultured Thermoanaerobaculia bacterium
CGGCAGCGGCTGGAGGCGAAGAAGGAACGCGACCGCGCGTGGTGGGCGAGTCATGAGCGGCCCGGCGGTGGGACGGGAAACGGGTGAGGGGGATGATGCCGGACGATGAACGGGAAGGATCGGCGCCGGCCCACCAGCTTCTGCGAGCTCTGCTCGAGACGGGTGACGGGCCCCGCGAGCCGGACTCTTGCTCGCCCTGCGCCGCAGCCACCGGTGCGCACCGCCCGTGGTCCGCTGGCGGTTGTGGGTTGGGGTTGAGGGGTGGTTCGGCGGGCGCGGGTCGAGAGTGCCGTACGAGACGCCTCGCGGCCTTCATTCCGTTCGACGACGCCGCTTCTCTGCGGACGCCACCAGGAACCTCAGGTCATCGCGGTCCTTGTTCCGATTCGCGGCCTTCTTGTTCTCGATCAGGTCGTCGAGGCCGATGTAATGGAGGTCGACCGCATCGTCGTCGCTGCCGAGGCGGACCGTGAGGCGGTGGGTCCACGCGGTATCGAAGGGCACGGCATCGATCGTGTTGAGGAGGTCGATACGGTTCGGTGGCAGGCCGTACTGCAGGATGGTCCCGGCACGCCGGAGACCCTCCGGTCCGGCGAGGCCCGGTGTGTGCCCGCTCCAGAACTCCTGCAGTGCATTGAACAGCCGTCCGGCGTTCTCGGCGCCCGCGTCGTAGAAGAAGTCCACGTCGCCGGTGAAGCGCACGTGGCCGTAGAAGACGACTGCCTCCCCACCGACGATCACATAGTGGACGTCGTGACGGGCCAGGACCCGGATGAACTCCAGGATGTCCGGCGAGAACGTCGTGGGGTCTACGACCTCCGGTGGCACTCGCGGACGTCCTTCTGCCGGCCGGGGTACGCCCGGTCCTTGAGGGCACGGGCGGCGCGCATGCGCTGCTGCGGGGTCATCGCGACCTGTTGCCGGACATCCCAGTGCTCGGCCTCGTCGAATGACCTCGCGACGTGGACAACGCGCTCCATGTCGGAAGCATAGCAAAGGAGACCACGGCGCACAGCCACCCGCAACCCAAAGGCAAGGATGAACCACAGAGGCACAGAGGCACAGAGGGGCGGCGCACACTCCGTGACGTCGTCCCAAGTCACTCTTGTCCAAAATGCGTTCCAGAGACGCAATACCCGTGCTGATCTGAGGACGAAGTGAAGCGTCCCCCTCGGCGATGAGAGAATCGGTTTGTCGGGAGATCGGGTGCCTGGCCCAACGACTTTTGCATTTCCTCCGACCCGCGACCTCTTGCCATTCATCGTGATCAGAGTTTGCAAATGGGTGGCCGCCTTCGGGCGCCGGCTCGCGCACCCGGATCGTCCCGGATGCCGGCGGGACGCCGGCGCCTATCAGGTCCGCGCACGGCGGCCGCATCGCCGGTGCCGGATCCCGGGCGCGGCGAGGGCAGCGGTCCCTGGCTTGAGTGTCTGACGATGTTGACCTCGTTCCACCCAGGATCGTCAGGTATGCAAGCCAAGCACCCAAATTGTATATCGCCACCACGGCCCCCCCGACCGGCACCTCCAAGCTCACCCCGAAAACACCCGCTTAAGGGGTTGACTTCTTTTGAAGGCACCAAAGGACCCGGGCGGTTACCCACCCGGGTCTTCCTGGCACCCTTCCCGGCGGCCGCGGTGGCTCCCTGGCGCTCAGTGTCTGATAAGCTCGGTTCATGAGGTTTGAGGTCGAGTTCGAGCGCGAGGAGGACGGTCGGTGGATCGCCGACGTCCCGGACCTTCCGGGAGTCATGGTCTATGGCGCGACGAAGGAGGAAGCTCTCCGAGCCGTCGAGGCCCTGGCCCTCCGAGTCCTCGCCGACCGCCTCGAGCATGGCGAGCTCGACGCTGACCTCATCACCGTGTCATTCGAGGCGGCATGACCTCCTGGCCGGCAGTCAAGGCCAGGCGGCTCTTGGCGGCGCTCCTCCGAATCGGCTGGCGAGTCAAGCGTCAGGCCGGCTCCCACAAGACCCTGGAACGCGACGGCGACCAGGACTTCGTCTTCTCCTTCCACGACAACAACGAGATCGGCCCCCGCATGCTGTCGCGGATTTCGCGCAAGACTGGCCTGACTCCCGAGGACCTGTGATCGTGGCCGCAGCGGTGCCTGGCTTTAGGATCCGAGGATTTCGTCTTGGCGACTGATTTGTATGAGCTTAGAGGATGATCAGCCCAGGGTTTTTCCTGGGCTGTTGCTGGCGGCGATCTGGTCGTCGGCCCAGGTTGGCATCTCACTCCTCCGCTCCGTGGATGTCAGGATTCCAGGCGATGTCGCCGTCAGCGTGACAGCGCGGGCAGGCGAGGGTGTAGAAGACGTTCTTCGTGCCGTCAAGCGGCCCGTCGATGCGCTCGGCACCGACTGGCGCCAGACCTCCTGCATGAGCTTCGACAGTGTTGGCCGAGCGTGATCTTGGCACCGATGTCGGTCAGTCGGCGGCCGCGGCGCCTGATGCCGTCGGTCTGGTCGTTGAGCTTGCATGCCAGCTCGCGGGCCATGCCCAGCGCCTTCACCAGTCGGTGGACAGGACACAGTCGAGCTGCGATACAGGCCTCTTGCTTGCCGCGTGACTTCGGGCCGCACTCGGTCTAGGATCGGACCGGAGGCCCCTGTGAACGAGCCCGAATCCGACGGGATCGCCCGTGTTCTGATGAGCGGCGCCGTCGGCACGATCCGGTTTGCCTACCTCTTCGGCTCGACCGCTGCCGGCCGCGCGACCGCGGAGAGCGACGTGGACGTCGCCGTCGACGCCGGGGATCCCCTCTCCTGGGAGGCCCGCACCCGCGTTGCCGAAGCGGTC
>CAZKKP010000552.1:0-2046 GCA_964553295.1 uncultured Thermoanaerobaculia bacterium
TCTTGCCCCGGATGAAGGTGATCTGCGCCAGGTCGAGGCCGCGGACCTGGTAGATCCCCTTGGTGACCTCGTACAGGCCGTAGTTCTGGTTCAGCTTGGCGATGCGGTGCAGCGAGGGATGGATGCTGTCGAAGGCGTCCTGCGCATCGATGAAGTTGAACAGGTCCATGTCCCAGGTGATGTGGCCCGCATCCGCCGGAATCTGCCGCTGCTTCATCGGCGCGATGAAGCCCTTCCGGTTCTCGGCGAAATCCCGGGTATCCGAGAACGGCAGGGTCTTGCGGGCCTCGTTCAGGACCTCGATCGTGGCCTTCGACGGGGGTTTGCCCTTCGGGTCGAAGTGCTCGACGGGGGTGGCCGCGGCGGCAAGACCGCAACCCGCGATCAAACAGATGCCACACATCCAAACTCGCAGCGCGCTTTCGTTTCTCATCATCTGCTCCTCTCTGTCATGTCTGTCATGCGGTCCAGCCCGGAACGTCACGCTGCTCGAATGCACGCGAGCTCGGCCCAGGTTGCCGGTCAAACATGTCATCGCATTTTAGGGCACCGCCCCGACCGAGTCATCAAGAAGACCTGAAGGTTCTGCAAACCCCGAACGGCCCGGAGACCGTCCGAAAGAACCGCGGGCTAGGGACTCGAGCGGGCCGACTCCATTCTCCCGTCGGTGCGGTGTGCGCGCTCCCCGCGCCGTTCCTCGACCATGCGGAAGGCCAGGTAGAGCTTGTAGATGTTGCCGACGTACTGCACGGTCTCACGTCCGATGACTCGCGCGGCGGCGAGCTCGACGTTGTCGAACCAGACGTTCGGATCGAGCCCCTGCGCCGCGGTCTCGCGGCGGAGGCGTCGGATCCGGGTCTGCCCCCCGTTGTAGGACGCCAGGGCGAAGAAGATGCGATTCAGCTCGGTGACCTCCGGGTCCTCCACCGTGTCCATCAGGAGCCGGAAGTACTTGGCGCCGGCGTGGATGTTGGGCTCGAGGACAGTGATCTCGCCGACGTTCATCCAGTCGCCGGTCGAACGCAGGAGCTGCATGACGCCGATCGCCCCGGCAGGACTGCGCATGCGCTGGTCGAGCCGCGACTCCTGGTACGCGAGCGCCGTCAGCAGGATGGGGTCGAGATTGTAGGTGCCACCGTGCCTGTCGAACAGCAGCCTCGTCTGCTCGAAGCGCGCGCGATCGGCGGACACGGTCGACCCACGGACCCAGTTGCAGCTCTGCAGGTACCGCCGGACGACCATGTTGCCGAACTTCGTGCGGTGGCGGCGTGAGGTCAGGAAGGCGTTCAGCACCTCTTCGAGCTGCGGGCTGCCCTTGCGGAAGGCCCACGCGAAGTCCCGCTCGGCCGCCACCACCACGTCCGGGTGCAGCCTGAGGTCCGAGAAGACCCGACCCCAGAACTCCGCCAGGTGCTGGTCGACGACGGTCATCGGTAGCAGACCGGCCTGCACCATGTCGAGAAGCTCGTCGGCCTCGAGCGGCTCGTCGATCGCCACGACCTCGATCGGGGCGAGCCCCCGGTTCTCGAAGCTCCGGTTGAGCGCGGCCAGGGAGTCGCGGTAGCTGCTCGACGCCTGGACGTACACCTCCCTGCCGGAAAGGTCCTCGACCGATCCCACTCCCGGCACACCGGGCCCTGTGCAGACGACCTCCTTCGAGTCGCGGATGAACGGCCTCGTGAAGTCGACGATCTCGAGGCGCTCGTCGGTGACCGTCACGCCTCCCGCGGCGATGTCGCCGATGCCTTCGACCAGCCACGGGATCAAAAGGTCCCGCGGCGTGGGAATGAAGACGACGTGAACCAGCCGGGTCCGCAGCCCTTCCCGCCGGTTGACCTCCTCCTCGAGCTCGCGGCCCAGCGCCGCGACGATGCCGCGTTTGGTGGCGCCGTCGAGGAAGAAGTCGGTCATCGAGTAGGGGACCAGGATCCGCACCATCCTGCGCTCGACCATGCCGTCGTAGTCGCCCGTCCAGGGCCGCAGCGCGACGCTGAGGTCGTCCTCGGGGAGCAGCGCTCCCGGAGCGCCGGTCGGCTCGGGGTGGGC
>CAZKKP010000552.1:2056-2786 GCA_964553295.1 uncultured Thermoanaerobaculia bacterium
ATCCTCGGGGAGCGCCGCCGACTGGTCGATCGGCTCGATGTCGGCCTCGCTCGCCATCTCGGCCGCCGACGTTTCGGCGGCAGGCTTCCCCGGCGCCGGATCGGGTCCCCCGATCTCGGGCCCCAGTGGCTCGTCGCTGCAGGCGACGAGCATGCCGGCCCCCAACAGCAGCATGATGAGCATCGTCAGCATCTCGGTCGATAGGCTTGCTCTCATTGTCCTTCCTCGTTCCTGCCTGGTCCCTTCGTTGCGCATGTGGTGATGCTCACAATGACGCACAGGGCTGGCGGAGTCACGAACGAAAGATGAAATCACTGTGAAAGCCTGCACGCGGTCGCGGATCAGAGCGTTTCGAGCAGCGCCCTCGCGTCGACCAGATCCGGCGCGTCGAGGCCTTCGGTGAATCGGCCGTAGATCGCCGACAGCATGTCGCGCGCTTCGGCCGTTCGACTCGAGTCGCGCAGCAGCTTGGCCAGGCTGGTGGCGGCACGAAGCTCCAGGGACAGCGCACCTTGCGCACGCGCCACGGCGAGGGCCTGCTGAAAGCTCTGCTCGGCCGAGTCGTGATCGCCGGCGCAGCGGAACAGCTCGCCGCGCACCCGGTGAATCTCGGCCTCCCAGAAGCGCTCGCCGCTGAGCTCGGCGAACTCCATCGCCCGGTCGACGGCCGCGAGGCCGTCGGCGACCGCCGCGCGCGCCAGGTGTGCCTCGGCGAGCACGGTGAGGAGCA
>CAZKKP010000553.1:0-1657 GCA_964553295.1 uncultured Thermoanaerobaculia bacterium
TTCGGTGCGTCTGCGCCCTCTGCTACTGTGCTTGCTGCTCTCTGTGTTGCGCGGGGCCGCCGCTCCCGGCGCCGCGGCCCGCGCCATCCCGCCGGTGGTGCTCCTGTGCCTCGCGCTGTCGGCAGTCGCCGGCGCCGACCCGGCGGCCGCGACGGGCGTCCTCGCCGTCCTTCTCGGAGCTGCCGCCCTCGCCCGGGCCGCCGCGGTCACCGGCCCGAGCGGCGGGCGGGTGCTGCTCCTCGCCCTGCTCCTCGGCGGGCTCGGCCCGTGGGCCGCCTGGCAGAGCTGGCGCGGCTTCGAGGCCCTCGGCGCCGAGCTCGACTCGCTCTCCGGCCCGGCCGCGGAGTATGTCCATCAGCGGCTCGAAGACCGGCGGGGCTTCGCCTGGCGGTGCTGCTGGCGACGGCGCTCCCGCTGCTGACCGCCCCCGGGGGGGCACCGCGGGCTCTGCGCTGGGCGGGGGCGGCAGCTTGCCTGGTGGGCTTGGCCGCGAGCCGTTCGCCCACCGGTGTCGGGCTCGCGGCGCTGGCGTTGGTGCTCTCCCGCCCCTCCCGGCTCGGTCGCGCGGCGCTGCTCGCGACGCCGCTCCTCGCCGTCGCCCTGGCCGGGGTGGTGCTCTCCAGGCCAGACCTCGGCCGGGTCGAGCCGCTCCGGCTTCGCCTGGACAACTGGCGCGCGGCGGCCTGGCTGTGGCGGTCGGCGCCGCTCGCCGGCACCGGCGTCGGCTCCTTCGGCCAGGAGGTGCAGACCGTGCCCCTGGCCCTGGGCAACCGTCCGGCCCACGCCCACGGGCTGCCCGCCGAGTGGGCGGCTGAGCTCGGGGCGCCCGGGCTCGCGGCGGTTCTGCTGCTGCTCGCCGCGGTGGCCCGGCTCGCCCTCCGGGTTCGCCGGGAGCGGCCGGAGATCGCGGCCGCGCTGCTTGTCGTGCCGCTCCACAATCTGGTCGACTTCTCGGCGTACGTCTCGGGGGTGCTGCTGCCCTGGGCGGTGGTGCTCGGTTGGGCGGTGCACGTCTCGGAGAGCGCTTGCGACCGGACCGAGGTCACGGCGTCGGCAGCGCCGGATCGGGCGGCCGGTCTGTGGCGCCGAGCCGCGGTGACCGCCGCCGCGGCGACCGTCGTCGGTGTCGTGATGCTGCATGCGACGAGCCGGGAGATCGAGGCTGCGGCACGTCAGGAGCCGGCGGTCCGCCGGTACGAGCTCGCGACGACCGCCGCGCGCCTCGCCCCGTGGCGTCCGGAGCCGGTTTTCGAGCTCGCCGCAGCCGCCCTCGAGCTGGGGGGGCCCGAGGCCGTCGCGAGGGCGCGGGAGCGGCTCGAGCGGGTGCGCCCGCTCAGGCCGCGATCGGCGGTGATGCTCAGGCTGCGGACGGCCCTCGCCCTGGCGGCGGGAGACGTCGAGTCGGCGCTCGCCGCGGCGCGGCTCGCGGCCGAGCTGCGACCGGCGTCGCCCGAGCTGGAGAAGCGGTACCGCGACCTGGCCGAAAGACTCGGGGGTGGCGGGGAGGCCGATGACTCGCCGTGATCTCGCCGCGCAGTGCGCCGCCTTCGCGGCGGCGGCGTCGGTCCTCCTCGGCGGCGGCGCCGAGCCCCTGACGGCCCTCTGGCTCGGGATCGGGCTGGCGGCGGCGGTCGGGCTGGGGCTGTGGGCTGCCCCG
>CAZKKP010000553.1:1667-2782 GCA_964553295.1 uncultured Thermoanaerobaculia bacterium
GCGGGCCGATGGACGGGTCAGGGCGAAAGACCGGTAAGCGGGCTGCCCCGCAGCTCACGGCGGTCGAAACGTGCCTCTTCGGCATGCTCGGCTGGTCCCTCGTCTCGGCTGCGGTGGCCCGCTACGACCTGCTGGCGGCGAAGGAGGTCGTCACCGCATGGCTCGCCGCGGCGGTGCTCGCGGCCGCTGCGCGCCGGGCCGGCCCGGAGACGAGGGATCTCATCTGCCGGTTCCTGGTGCTGGTCGGCTCGTCGGTTGCGGCGTGGACGGCCGTCGAGTCCGCGCTCATGGGGCAGCTCCGGGCTGGCGGTCCTTTCGCCAACCCCAACCTGACGGCGGCGGTGCTTGTTGCCGTGCTGCCCCTCGTTCTTGCGGGGCCGCGGGCGTGGTGGTTCACGCCTGCCCTGGCCGCGGCCGGCGCCGGAGTCGTCGCCACAGGCTCGCGGGCTGGTCTGCTGGCGGCCGGCGCCGTCGCCCTGCTCGCCGCGCCCGCCGGCCGGGGCCGTAGGGTCGCGTCGGTGCTCTGCCTCGCCGGAGTCGGAGCGGTCGTGGGCCTGCGCTTCGCGCAGGCGCCCGACGTCCTCGCCTGGCACCGGATGGCGATCTGGCGGGGGGTGGTGGCGATGGCGATCGACCACCCCATGGTCGGTGTCGGTCCAGGGGGGATCCCGGAGGCCGCGGTCGCGTACCGGCTGTTGCACGCCGACCACGTGGGCCAGCGCCAGTTCGTGATCGGGTCGGCGGAGTCGACGCCGCTCGGCGTGCTGGTCCAGCTGGGCTTCCCCGGTCTCGCTCTGGCCACGGCCGCTCTGGCCCTCGTAGCCCTGAGGCTCCACCGGCAGGCGCTGCCCCCGCGGCGCCGTGCGCTGTGGGCAGCCGCCGCGGGCCTCGGGGTGATGTGCCTGTTCCACGACGTCACCGGCGCCGTGCCGGTGCTCCTGTGGTGGGCGGTGGTCGGCGCGACGCTGCTGCCGGCGCCGGCGCCGGCGAAGCGAGAGCACGGCTCGGGATGGCCTGCGCAGGTCGCCGCGGTGTGCGCCCTCTGGTTCGTTCTCTGGGGAGCCTCCGCGCCAGCGCTCGCCCGGCACCGCTGGCTCGGAGGCCGCGCCGGCGCC
>CAZKKP010000554.1:0-2774 GCA_964553295.1 uncultured Thermoanaerobaculia bacterium
GACGCCCTCGCCGGCATCGAGGGCCGCAAGGCGATGCTCTACGTCGGCGAGGGCACGCCCTACCGGGTCGGCGAGAGCCTCTTCCAGGCGTGGGTGGACCGGTATCGGCAGATGCTGTCCAGCCTGCCCCAGCCGCCGACCCGGCTGCTCACCCTCAACCCCCACAACGAGGCATCCCGCTACAGCGTGCAGCGGGAGTACCAGCGCCTCGCCGCCCAGGCCGCCGCCGCCCGGGTGGCGATGTATGCCGTCGACACCGCCCAGTCGGCAGCGGCGGTGGGGATCAGCGCCGAGCTGCCGGGGGTGACCGGCAACCTGGCCAACGAGACCGGCCGCCAGCTCGCCCGCCAGGAGTCGCTGCAGCGCCTGGTCGACACCACCGGCGGCCGCTACCTCGCCGACCTCGCACGAGTCGAGGGCGTGGTCGCGGGCCTGCGCCAGGACTTCACCGGCTACTACTCCTTGGGTTTCGCGCCCCCGGGGGCGGCTGACGGCGAGCCGCGCACCGTCGAGGTGCGGGTCTCCGACCCATCCCTCAAGGCCCGTCACCGCTCGAGCTTCCGCGCCAAGAGCCTCGACGAGCGGATGGCCGAGCAGCTCTACGCCGCCCTCTATCTCGGTGTCGCGCCGAACCCGCTGGCGGTGAGGCTCGAGCACATCGACAGCGAGCCGGCTGAGGACAAGGGCCGACACCTGGTGACCCTGCTCGCCCGGGTCCCGCTGGCCAGCCTGCTGCTGGTGCCCCAGGCCGACGAGCTGCTCGGCCGGGCCACCGCATGGCTCGCGGTGGCCGACCACAAGGGCGGCATGTCCGATGTCCACGGCCGCCGGCTGCCGGTGACGGTCCTCCAACGGGAGCTCGCCACCGCCGCCGGCCAGGACGTCGGCTACACCCTGCAGGTGGTGGTCGGCGGCGGCCGCCAGCAGGTCGCCCTGGTCGTCCGCGACGAGCTCGCCGTGGTCAGCTCCACCATCATCCTCGAGCTCGAGGACGGCGCCCCCATCGCGCCCGCAGCCCCGCCCGAGTGACCCTCGACCTAGCCCCGTCTCGTCAGCAGCTTTCCCGCGCGGCGCCAGATTCGCCGCCAGCCGCGACCTCCTCGCCCGAGAGCCCCCCCCGGAAGCCACCGAGCCGCCGCTCTAACCCGGCACTCCTGGCCCAACACAGATTGAGGAAGCCGTCTCCGTCTGTGTCCCCGACGCCGGCGATCGGCCGGCGCTACAATTTGGCGCCCCCTGACCCAACACCGGTCGAGCAAATTGTAGAGCCGGCGTCCCGCCGGCTCCGGAACCGACCCAGCCGCCACGAACACCGCTTCCTCTGCCGCTGCCCGTTTCCTCTGCCCCCGATGAGGCACACTTCGTGTTGAGGCATCTGACATGCACATGTAGTCTTTCAAGTTCCGCGGGAGGTAATCGATCATGGCATTCGCTCTGCAGACGTCCCTGTTTCTCGCAAGTGTGGTGAGCACGGTCCCGTTTCTGACGGGATACCAAACGGCAACAGTGAGCGATGCGCAAGGTAACCAGCTCGGGACCGCCTTTGTCGCGCGGTATGTCCTGGTGGACGAGGATCAGCTGTCCCGCGATCAGCGGCCACAGCTCCGCGACCTGCTCGAGCGCGTGAAGCACGGGTATGGCGACAGCGATTTCCGGGGGCTGGCGTTGTTGGCGAAGGAATACCTCGAGCTTGCCCCCCTTGGGGGCTGCGCCGAGATCGTGCTGCGCTTGCAGCACTTCACGGGCGTGCGCTATCGGGTGTGCAGTTCACCTCATCAGGATGTGGTGCGGTTGTTCGAGGACCTTTCGACGTCGCACCGGGTGTTCTGGTTGGAGACCACCCCTGACCCAGATCTGCAGGAGAAGGCAAGCGCCATCATGACTGCGCTCATGGTCAAGCTCGATGAGGCAGACGGCGACCCGGAGAGAGTTGCGGAGTTGCAAGCCGAGCTTCGATCGAAGCTGGCCGAGGTCAGTGAGGAGGCAGGCCCCGGGCGCTCACCGTACAACGTGCACGAGTATGAGGTTGGTGGAGCGTGGGAGGAGGTCATGGTGAGCGATCCGGGCCAGGTGGAGGAGATTCTGTCGAAGGCCCTGGTCGGGAGCTCGTCCGACTTCTCCTCGCGCTTAGCGCAGTTACTCTGTGTTCTCAGGGGCGTTCGGAATGGGGCCTCCTCCGATCTCGCCGGTGTGTTCGCGTCCCACCATCCTCTGGTGTTGGGTACTGTCGACCTGGATTCAGAGCTCCTGGGGATCTCTTGCCGGGCTGGCGACTACAGCCTGCACGTGGTGGCTGGTTCCGTCGGCCCACTTCCGTTTCAGTTTCTCCCTGTGTCCGAACAAATTGCAGAGGACTACTGCGCTGACGGAAAATGGGAGCCACCTCAGGTGAAGCTGAGCTTCGACAAGCGTGTCGAGCGCATGCGCAGCGGCCGCGGATGGTGAACGCGATTCGTCGAGCCCATGTGGAGTGTCTGATCTGACTCCTGACGAGGTGTTCCTGGTCGTCGTCGGGGCCGCCGTGCCTCTGTGGTGAACTGGCCCGCAGTTGAGATGTGGCCAGGCCCGAGCCGCCCCGGTCAGCCGTCGACGTAGCCGCGGGCGGTGCGCACCTCGAGGCCGGGCTCGGCGACCCGCACCCGCACCCGGCGCCAGCTTCCGTCCTGGCGGCGCACGGTCGGGTAGTAGCCGAGCATGTACTGCTCGCGCAGCTCGGCGAGCACCTCGAGGAGCACCGGCTCGACCTCGGCGGCCGAGCGCACCGGCACCACCCG
>CAZKKP010000555.1:0-2760 GCA_964553295.1 uncultured Thermoanaerobaculia bacterium
GGGGTGTGGTGGTGGGTGACGGGGGACCGGAAATGGGTGACGAGCCCCTGACTCTGGCCCGCGCCGTGGGCGGGGACGAGGAGGCACTGAGGAAGCTCGGCGCCTCGGGAGGGTGCATCGCCGATTGCATCGCCGCCAACCGTCTCGGGGCACTGCTCGGCAGCCGAGCCAGGCTTGCCGGTGTCGATGGGCCCGCCTGTGACGACTGGCAGCAGGCGCTGCGGCTCACAGCGGCCAGACGGCTGATGCTCGAGACCGGGCTCGCGAAGGTCGGTGAGATTCTGGACGCCGCCGGGATCGACTGGCTGCCCTTGAAGGGGATGGGGCTGCCGGCGGGGACGTACGAGAGGCTGGAGGAGCGGCCGACGACGGATCTGGATGTGCTGGTGCGGCGGTCGGATCTGGAGACGGCGGTGGCGCGTCTGCGCGAGGGGGGGTGGCGGGACGTCCATCCGCATCCGTTGAGCTGGCGGTTCCTGGTCGAGGAGGGGTACAACTGGCAGGCGGTGGGGCCGGCGCCGGTGCTGCTCGAGCTGCACTTCCGGCTGTGGGGGTCGGTGACCGAGGGCTTCGTGGCGGGGATCCTGGACCGGGCGCGACCGGATCCTTCGCGGGGACGCCACGCCCTGACGATCGACCCGGTGGATGCGACGATCATCGCCGCGGTGCACGTCTGGCAGACGCCGGTGCCGCGGCCGATGCTGTTCCTGTGGGACGTCCACCGGCTGGCGACGGTGGTGCTTGACGAGGCGGGGCGACAGGAACTGGTTCGACGAACCCTCGAGGCCGGGCTGCAGCTCTACCTGGCGCTCAGCCTAAGTTACGTGGCGGCGCTGTGGCCGAGCGAGAGTGCTGCCCGGCTGGCGTCCGAGCTGGCGGCGGCCTGCGGCCGGTTCGAGGGTGTCGTGCTCGCCCGCAGCAGGGCTCGGGACTGGGATCGCGCCTCGCTCGGCGCGATGGTTCTGGCCCGCTTGTTGGACGGCCGGCCGAGCCGGACCGGGTGGAAGGCGCCGTGGCGCTCGCTGTGGCCCCATCCGGGCACCCTCGCCTCCCAGTACCCGGCGGTCTCGAGCCGCTCCTGGCGTCGGGCGAGGTACCTCGGCGACCTGGCACGCCGGCCGTCAAAGCTCCAGCGCCGCGGCGTGCGCTGATGCGCCCGTCACCGCACCGCCGGTCTCGCCACAGCCCGGCGGCGGTGGTGCCGCGCGGCGGCCGCGAGTTTTTACCGCAGAGGACGCAGAGGGAACGCAGAGGGAACGCAGAGGCGGCGCTGCGCGCCCTGGGGGAGGTCGTCGCGGCGTCTGTGGAACTCGGCACTTCGACGGCCGGGGTTGTTCATCCTTCAGGCGCAGTGGCACAATGGTGACGGCTCTTGAAACTGGAGGTGCTGGGATGCGACATCGAGGCTTTGCCGTGATCCTCGTCGGAGTGCTCGTGGCGGCCGGTGGGTTCGCCGGAGCGGAAGACCCGCGGCCCGTGGCTCGACCTTATGACGACGGCCCCGCCTGGGGTGAGGTGTCGTACCGGCCGGCGCTGCCCGAACGGGCGGTGGAGTCGATCCCCATCATGATGCTCACCGAGCACATCCTCGCCATGCAGTGCGGCAACGGCGGCTTCGGCTGGCCCCATGGCGACTGCTCGCAGACCTTCCACAACATCACCGGCCCGATTCTGCTCGGGGTGCTCGGAGGCTACGAGCACAGCCGGGACGGCTTCCACCTGGTCGGCGTGGTCAACGGCGGGGTCTACGACATGACCTCGCAGTACGACAACGGCGAGGCGCGATTCGGGTCGTTCATGCCGTACTTCCTCATGTGGGTGGCGCGGGCGTCGCAGAACGTGACGTTCTCCGAGCACGTGTCGAACGGGCTTTTCGACGAGCTGGCGGCGAGCACCTACGGCCCGAACGACCGGGATACCGCCGGCTGGATCGGCGACATCCAGGCGCTGCGGACGGGGCAGTGGATCAACATAAGGCCCTGGGAGCTGCACACCCTGATCCCGGCGGCGATGGCGCTCGGCCAGCCGGGGCAGGCGGCGCTGTTCGAGCAGGGGGTTCTGGACGGCCTCGGCACGCTCGACCGCACCAGCCCGTCCAACGTCTACCTCGACATCCTGGGGGTCGCAGCGGGGGTGCGAGGGCTGGCCTTCGCGCGACTTCTCGGCTTCCCCGCGATCTCCGCCCCGCTGCACTCCGGGGTCGACGGCGTGGACAGCCTCGAGACGCTGGCCGCCTACCTGGCCTCGCTGCAGAACCCAGACGGATCATGGTACCGGCATTCGAACCTGCCGTCTCCCACCGACAGCGACAAGGAGACCCAGACCACCGCATATGCCGCCCTTGCACTGCTGCAGGCCGATCTCCTCACCGCCGCCAGCTACGCGCCGGCCTACGAGGCCGCCCGGGACTGGCTGGTGTCACTGCAGCTCCCCGGCGGTGGGATCCCGTCCTACCCGGGCGGCAGCGAGAACGTCCAGGTGGAAGGGGAGGCGCTGACGGCGATCGCCGCTGTCGAGGCGTTGCTGTTCCTCGACGGATTCGAGTCCGGCACCACCGATCTTTGGAGCAGCGTGACCCCCTGACCACGCCCCGGTCTCGCCACCGCCCCGGCGGCGGTGGTGCCGCGCGGCGGCCGCGGGTTTCTTACCGCAGAGGACGCAGAGGAGCGCAGAGGCGGCGCTGCGCGCCGTGAGCAGGGCATCTCTGGCCTCTCGGTGCGCCACCTCTGGGCCGGAAGCGCAGGATCCGTACGGCATGCC
>CAZKKP010000556.1:0-2759 GCA_964553295.1 uncultured Thermoanaerobaculia bacterium
GCGGACCGTTGTTCCCGAGCCCGAACCCGCATCCGCAACCGACAACCCACAACCAACAGCCTCCCCACCGCGGGCACCCCCCATGCCGCCACCACCCCCGGTCGCCGCGCCCGACCCCCGAATCCCGCCCCCAGCCGCCCGCCGCCTGCCGCCCGGATACCGCGCGCGGCCCGGGAACGAGATCCGGGCTCGGGCTCGGGGACAGCAACGGGTGGGCGTACACCGGGTCGGAGGCGTGCGCCATCTTGGTTGACACCCCCCCGGGCCCGGCCATATACTCCCCGTTCCGGCCGGTAACGGCGGATCTTTGCCAACCTAGAGTGGACCGCAGCGTCGGGGTGTAGCGCAGCCTGGTAGCGCACCTGCCTTGGGCGCAGGGGGTCGGAGGTTCAAATCCTCTCGCCCCGACCAGCTCGCCCCGCGTCCGCGAAGAACCTCCCCGCCTGTAGCTCAGCTGGAAAGAGCAACGGACTTCTAATCCGTGGGTCAGAGGTTCGAGTCCTCTCAGGCGGGCCAGTCCCTGTGTGGCCGATCTTACGGTGGGCGTAGCTCAGCTGGTAGAGCACAGGATTGTGGCTCCTGTGGCCGTGGGTTCGAGTCCCATCGCCCACCCCAGCTCTTCGACAACCTCATGCTGTGCGCCCGTAGCTCAGATGGATAGAGCGTCAGACTCCGGATCTGAAGGTCGTGAGTTCGAATCTCGCCGGGCGCACCATGATTGCAAAAGACTTAACCCCCTGTGACGGGGGTTTTTTCTTGCCCTGAACCCCCGTTTGGTACCTTCTTGGTACCCTGTCGAGAACTTCACCAGAAGTCTTAGCCCCCCGTGACGGGGGGTTTTCTCGTCGCTGAGGGCGTGGCGCTCGCCGCGGTTCTCTGGCGCGACCGAGGGAACGGATCTGATCAATCGGGCGGCGGTTGGCGAGGTCCGACCGCCCGGCAGACGCTCCAGCCAGCGGCCCTCGCGGGACGCTCTTCGGTCGCCACCGGTCTTACAAGCCGCGGGTCTGCCGCCGACAGTGGCCCGGTTCTCGAGCGCGGCGGGCGGCCTTATGAGACGGCCCAGCGCGATCTCACAGCGCGGCGAGCTCGATGCCCATGAGGTGTGCGGCTCGGGCCTGGCGCTCGTCGTAGGTCGCCAGGCGCACCCGCTGCCTGCCGGCCAGGAGGAAGTCGAGCGTCGCCAGGTGGAGTGCGTCCAGGGTCCTGATCGCGACCGGAAAGGGCGCCAGCGCCCGGGAGAGGACCGTCGGCGCGAGCTCCACCATGGCCACGCGGTCGAGGAGCTGGCGAGAGGCCTCGCCGTGGGAGCCGCTCAGACCGCGACCATGCACCCGGGTCCACAGCTCGTACTCCAGGAGACGGCTCGACACCAGGGTCTCGTCCCAGAGCCAGCCGGGCGGCTGCACGTCCTCGGCCAGGAGGTGGGCCAGGGCCACCGAGGTGTCGAGGTAGATCACCGCTCGGCCCGGTCCTGGTCGAGCTCGCCGAGCAACGTCGCGAGAGGGGCCACCGGATGCCGGGGCGGCGGGCCCTCGCCCGCTGCGGCGGGCGGTGTGATCCAGCCGCGACGGACCGCCTCGGCCAGCATCGCGTCGGTCAGCATCGGGTGGCGACCCGCCCGCGGCGGAACCAGCTCGGCGACCACGCGGTCGCGGTCCGTCACCAGGACGGTCTCGCCGCCGGCGGCCAGCCGCACGTACTCGCTGAGCTTGTTCTTGAGCACCTTCAGGCCGACCGCTCTCATGCAGCGAAGGTAGCTTCCAGAAGCTACCTACGTCAAGCCCAGGGCACGGCTCAGAATCTCGGAGAGCCCGCAAAGGAGTGCCCTCCTGTCCCCCGAGAAGGACGGGGAGCTCACCCGGGGAGGTCACCGGCGCCGGGGTGACGCTCTCGGGTAGTGGCGCGGCGGCGGGCATCGAACTTGCTGTGCGCAGGGGCGTGGGCGGTCGGTCGCCGGTCGGCCGACGAAACGGAGGGACCACCATGCGCAACCTCGTTCGACTCGCCGGTCTGGCCGTGCTGCTGGTGCTCGTGGGCTCGTGCTCGACGGTGTCCTACGTCGTCGACCGGGACGAGCGGGCGGACTTCTCGAGCTACTCGAGCTTCGCCTGGTTCGAGCTCGCCGAGGGGCCGCGGCGGGGCGCGCCCCCGGGTCCGGCCAACACGCTCATCGAGGAGCGGATCCGCCGGGCGGTCACCGCCGAGCTTGCCGGGATGGGGCTTGCCGCGGCGGCGGCGGGCGAGGCCGACCTGCTGGTGACCTTCCACGTCGCGCTGCGCGAGCGGCTGTCGGTGCAGCATCTCGGCTGGGGGCACCCCTACCGCGGCTGCTGCGGGTGGGGCCCGGGCTTCGGCTGGGGCGGCGGCGCCACCGCCGTGCGCAGCCACACCGAGGGCAGCCTGGTGGTCGACGTCATCGACGCCCGCCGGCGGCAGCTGGTGTGGCGGGGCGTCGCCGACGGCGCCCTCCAGCGACCCAACGCCTCCGACGAGGAGATCGCCAGGGTCGTCAGCCGACTGCTGGCCGAGTTCCCCGGGCGCTGACCCGGCCCGCCGCCGGCCGTCGCCGGCCGGCGCGAACGATCCCGGGCGAGTGCCCGTACAATCGTCGGGTTGGAAATCCTCATCCTCCTGCTGCTGGCGGTGCCCGTCCTGGGCGTGCTCGGCTTCACCCTCGCCCTGGCAGCCCTTGCTCGGGCGCGCCGGCTCGAGCGGCGGGTCGCGGAGCTCGAGACCGCCCTCCGGAGCGCCCCGAC
>CAZKKP010000557.1:0-2749 GCA_964553295.1 uncultured Thermoanaerobaculia bacterium
TCGAGCTCGACCGCCACGACCCGTCGACCCGCGGCCTGCTGGCGCGCGTCAACCGCGCCGGGCGCGACTGACCCGGACGGCGCCGGCGGCGATCTCCACGCCGACTGCGCGCCGGCCGGAGCGCTTGCGCCTCGGCCGCATCCGTGTACAATGCCGCTCCCGGTCCGCACCGGGAGACATCACTCCTTGCCCCGCGCCGGGTCGCGGGGCCGACGTCCGAGAGGAGGACACATGCCCCTTTACGAGTTGGGGATCATCATCGATCCCGAGATCGCCCCCGAAGACGAGACGGAAGCCCTGCAGAGGTTCGAGAAGGTCATCACCGACGCCGAGGGCCAGGTGGTGGACCGCGACGTCTGGGGCCGCCGCCAGCTCGCCTACCCGATCCGCAAGAAGAACTACGGCGTCTACCACTTCTGGAAGTTCGAGGCGCCGGGCACCGTGCTCGCACCGCTCAACTTCGAGCTGCGCACCAACGACGCCGTGATGCGCTCGCTGGTGCTCAACCTCGACCGCGAGCTGGCGCGCAAGCGCAAGATGGACGCACAGCAGCAGGCCAAGGCCCAGGCGAAGGCCGCCAAGGCCCGCGCCGCCGCCGAGGCGGACGCCGCCGACCAGGGCTGAGGAGGACGACATGCGGCAGCAGAGGAAGCGTTTCCGTCGGCGCGCCAAGGTGTGCCGGTTCACCGTCGACAAGGTCGGCTACATCGACTACAAGGACGTCGACCTTCTGCGCGAGTACACGCCGACCAACGGCAAGATCCTGCCGCGGCGGGTGACCGGCACCCGGCCGGCCTTCCAGCACAAGCTCACCCGGGCCATCAAGCGGGCCAGGTTCATGGCCCTGCTGCCCTACGCCACGAGCTGACCCGGCCGGCAACGGCGGTCGGCGGCCGGCAACGCCCGCGTCCTGTCCGGGGCGACTGCCGGGGCGGCGGCTGCCCGGGAGCAGTGACAGCGTGACCGAGTCGGCACCTCCCCCGAGCCCTTCCGAGCACCCTGGCGGCGTGATCCTGCGCACCGGCTTCGGCGCCGCCGGCGCCGGCGCCTTCTCGGTGCTGCTGGTGGGCAGTCTGTTCGCCCTGCCGATTGTGGGCGTGGCGATCGCGCCCCTCGGCGCGGTGCCGGTGCTGCACTACCAGGCGGCCGGACGGTCAGGCCTGCGCGCCTGGGGCGGCGCGCTGGTGGTGCTCGCGGCCGCCGCCTTTCTGCCGGTCGTCGGACCGGTGGCGGGCGCGCTGCTCGCCGCCTACCTGCTGGTGGTCGTGGTGCCGGTGGTCGCGGTCGCCTGGTGGCGGCGGCTCGGCTGGAGCGAGGGCCGCTGGGCGGCGGTCGCGGTCGGTGTCGCCGCCGGGCTCGCGGTGGCCGGAGTGCTTGTCGGGTCCTGGCCGGAGTCGCCGGTCGAGGGCTCGCGGACGTGGACGCGCGGCGTCCTCGAGCAGGCCGAGTCCCTCTCGACCGGCATGCTCGCCGACGCCGGCGACCTCGAACTCGACGCCTTCGAACGGTCGGCCTCGTGGCTGCTGCCGGCGGTGCCCACCGCCTACCTGGTGCTGGTTCTCTTCTGGGTGCGGCCGCGGCTCCAGGCGCTCGGCTACCCGATGAGGATCGCCCCCTTCGAGGAGTACCGCAGCGAGGAGCTGCTGCCGGTGGCCTTCGCGGTCACCGGCGCCGCCACCCTGCTGCTCGAGGGCACGCCGCGGTGGCTCGCCCTCAACCTGCTGGTCGCGGTGGTGCTGTTGTATTTCGTCCACGGTTTGGCTATCATTCGGGCCCATCTCGCGCGCTTTGTCGGGCGCAGGTGGTACGTGCGCTGGGGTGTCGCGCTGGTTTGCCTGACCAATCCCTTGCCGCTGGTCGTGGCCCTGCTCGGTCTGGCGGACAGCTTTTTCGACCTGCGACCCCGGCCACGCGATGACGGAGGAGCAACATGAGCATGACGGTGATTCTGACCGACCACGTGGAGCATCTCGGCAACCGCGGCGACGTCGTCCGCGTGAAACCGGGATACGCGCGCAACTTCCTGCTGCCGAAGGGCCTCGCCTACCCCGACACGGTCACCAACCGGCGCCGTTTCAACGAGGAGCAGACGACCTGGCAGGAGATGGACCTCGCTCGCCGCTCGGAGGCCGAGCAGCTCGCCGCCAAGCTCGCAGCGACCGAGCTGGTGTTCGAGCGTCGCGCCGGGGAGACCGACGCGCTGTTCGGTTCGGTGAGCCTCGTCGACATCGCCAACGAGCTGGCCGCTCGAGGTCTCGAGATCGACAGGCGACGCATTCTCCTCGGCGAGCCGATCAAGAGCCTCGGCAGCGCCGCCGTCAAGGTCAAGGTCTTCCAGGACCTGGTCGTGCCGGTCACGGTGCACGTCGTCCGACCCGGCGAGCAGCCCGGCCAGGCGGCCGCCGAAGCAGTCGAGGCCGAGGCCGAGACCGCCGGATGAACGACGGCGCCGCGACCGACCCGTCGCGGCGAGGAGCCGCCGCCGGCGCCGAGGCGCCATCCGAGGGCCTTCATCGCCGGGCGATGAGGGCCCTCTTCGGTCTGACGCCGTGGGGTCTGCGGCGCGCCCAGCGGCAGCTCGCGACCCGTCTCGACGACCTCGTCGGTGAGCTCGGGGGTGAGCGGAGGCGGCTCGACGCCGGCGAACGCCGGCTCGACGCCGTCGAGGGTGGAATCGATCGGTTCGAGAGACGAATCGACCCGGTCGAGACCTCGATCCGCCAGCTCCAGGGCGAGCTCGAAGGGCTGC
>CAZKKP010000558.1:0-2747 GCA_964553295.1 uncultured Thermoanaerobaculia bacterium
GACCCCGGATCCTCTCGCGCCTTCCCGAGTCACCGGTGCTGACTCGCAGCTTTCGAGTGTGCCGGCGAGACGCCGTCACTACAATGCGCCCTTGCCTGAAAGGGCCGGCTGCGGGAACGGGCGGGCGGGGGACTGCCCCCTGTCCCCTGACCCCCGATCCCTGGGCGGAAGGGGGTCCGAGCCCTCCCCCCTGGGCCCCGCCCGTCAGCGGTCGACGCGATAGTTGGGCGCTTCCTTGGTGATCACCACGTCGTGGGCGTGACCCTCGCGGAGGCCGGCGGCGGTCACCCGGACGAACTTCGCGTTCCGGTGCAGCTCGTCGATCGACGAGCAGCCGGCCAGTCCCATCCCCGCCCGGAGGCCGCCGAGGAGCTGGGTCAGCTGGTCGGCGAGCGGCCCCTTGAAGGGGACCATGCCCTCGATCCCCTCCGGGACGAGCTTGGCGAGCTCCTCGCCTTCCTGGAAGTAGCGGTCGCGTGACCCTTCCTTCATCGCCCCGACCGAGCCCATTCCCCGGTAGGCCTTGAAGGTTCGCCCCTGGTAGAGGATCTGCTCGCCCGGCGACTCCTCGACGCCGGCGAACAGCGAGCCGATCATCACCAGGTCGGCGCCGGCGGCCAGCGCCTTGGTGATGTCCCCCGAGAAGCGCACGCCGCCGTCGGCGACCAGCGCGACCCCGGCCTCGTGGGCGACCTCGGCGCAGCGCTGGATCGCCGTGATCTGCGGCATGCCGGCGCCGGTGACCACCCGGGTGGTGCAGATCGAGCCCGGACCGATACCGACCTTGACGGTGTCGACGCCGATCGAGATCAGGTCGCGGGTCGCCTCGGCGGTGGCGACGTTGCCGACCATCAGCGGCACCTCGGGAAAGGCCACCTTGACGCGCTCGGCCGAGGCCATCACCCCCCGTGAGTGGGCGTGGGACGAGTCCAGGCAGAGCAGGTCGACCTGGCGTTCGAGGAGGGCCGCGCAGCGCTCGACGAGATCGCCGGCGACCCCGACCGCCGCCGCGACCCGCAGCCGACCGAGGCTGTCCTTGCAGGCGTTCGGGTACTCGTGGGCCTTCTTGATGTCCTTGACGGTGATCAGTCCCTTGAGACTGCCCTCCTCGTCGACGATCAGCAACTTCTCGATGCGGTGCCGGTGGAGCAGCGACTTGGCCTCCTCGAGGGTGGTGCCCACCGGCGCCGTGACCAGCCTGCCTTGCGTCATGAAGTCGGCGATCGGCCGCTCGAACTCGCTGCAGAACCGCAGGTCCCGATTCGTCAGGATGCCTTTGAGCTGGCCTGAGGCGTCGACCACCGGCAGCCCCGAGATGCGGAATCGGGCCATCACCTCCAGCGCCTCGGAGACAAGCTGCTCGGGGTGGATCGTCACCGGGTCGACGATCATCCCCGACTCGGAACGCTTGACCCGGTCGACCTCCTCGGCCTGGCGCTCGATCGTCATGTTCTTGTGGATGACGCCCATGCCGCCGTGCTGCGCCATCGCGATCGCCATGTTGGCCTCGGTCACCGTGTCCATCGCTGCCGACATCATCGGCACGTTGAGACGCCCCCCCCCCCGTGACAACCGGGTCGTGACGTCGACCTCGTTCGGATGGACCTCCGCCCGCCGCGGTACCAGCAGCACGTCGTCGAAGGTCAGACCTTCCTCGATCTGGTGGCCCATTCTTCAGCTCCCGGCGGCGACGCCGACGCCGCAGCACTTCTTGTACTTCTTGCCCGAGCCGCACGGGCAGGGGTCGTTGCGGCCGACCTTCGGCTGGGTCCTACGAACGGTCACCGGCGCCGCGTCCCGCGCCGCGACCGGGGTGTTGGCCGCCCGCTCGTGCTCGGCGTGCGAGGCCGCCAGCCCCGCGGCGTCCGGGTGCACCAGCGTGGTCTGAACGCCGCGGCGGGAGAGCTGCATGTTCTCGACCGGCTCGGCGTGGAACAGGAACTTGACGACGTGGTCCTCGATCCGCTCCCACATGTCCTCGAACAGGGCGAAGCTCTCACGCTTGTACTCGACCAGGGGGTTGCGTTGGCCGTAGGCGCGCAGGCCGATGCCCTCTCGCAGGTGGTCGAGGGCGAGCAGGTGGTCCTTCCACTGCTTGTCGACGGTGTCGAGCAGCAGGAACTTCTCGAGCCGCTGGAGATTCTCCTCGCCGAACTTCCCGGCGCGAGCGAGGTAGTAGTCACGCGCTCCGTCGACGAGAAGCCGGCGCAGGTCGGGCCGGTTGACGACCGACCAGTCGACCCCGAGCGCCGCGACGTCGAGGCCGAAGTAGCGCCGGTAGGCCGCGGTCAGCTCCTCGGCCTGCCAGTCCTCCGGGTCGGCCTTCTCCGGGCAGGAGCCCTCGATCAGGGAGTCGACGATGTCCTCGGTGACGCGCAGGATGTAGTTGCGTCCCTCCTCGTCGCGCAGAATGCGCTGGCGGAGGCCGTAGACAGCCTCCCGCTGCTTGTTCATGACGTCGTCGTACTCGAGCAGGTGCTTCCTGATCGAGAAGTTCCGCCCCTCGACCTGCTTCTGCGCCCGCTCGATGGACTTCGACACCATCCGGGACTCGATCGGCTCGCCCTCCTCCATGCCCAGCCGGTCCATCATCTTGCGCACCCAGTCGGCGGCGAAGATGCGCATCAGGTCGTCCTCGAGGGACAGGAAGAAGCGCGACGAGCCTGGATCGCCCTGGCGACCGGAGCGGCCGCGAAGCTGGTTGTCGATCCGGCGCGACTCGTGCCGCTCGGTGCCGACGATGTGTA
>CAZKKP010000559.1:0-2745 GCA_964553295.1 uncultured Thermoanaerobaculia bacterium
GAGCGCGGCCGCCACCGCCGCGTCGACGGCGTTGCCGCCGGCGGCGAGGATCTGCAACCCGGCGTCGGTCGCCGCCGGCGCCGCCGAGGCCACAGCGCCCCCCTCTCCCCGCACCGCGGACGGGTGGGCGGCGGCGGCCGGTACCGCCGGCAGCAGGAGCAGGAGGACGACGAGGTTCCCGAGAGCCGAACGGAGGTGGCGTCGAGTCATTCCGGGAGTGTAGCGCCATCGCCGGACCGGATACAGAAAGCGAAGGCGCCGCGGGCGCGCGAGCCCCGGATCGGGCCTCCTGCCGCCATCCCGTCGCCACGCTCTGGTCCCCTCTCTCCTCACCCTTCACCCGCCACCCCGCCCGCGGCTGGCGGCGAACCTCGGCCCCCCGTTCTGCGTACTGTGCAATGAGCACGTTCGAATCCTGCGCTTCGACCGGAGGGGATCGCCGTGGAACGCCATCAGCATCAGCCGGCCCAGGCCGCCACGACCATCCGCAGCAGCCTGCGCGACCTGCACCAGCTCGACCCCGATCTGTCGCGCTTCGCCGACGCGGTCGCCGTCACCCTCACCCGGGTCGCGGACGCCGACCGCTCGATCTGCGACGACGAGACCCGCTGTATCGAGAACGCGCTGCGTGAGGCCGGCCCGCTGCCCGAGGACCTGGCGGTGCTCGTCGTCGAGCTCGCCCGCAGTCGCCGGGAGGCCGGCGGCTCGAGCCGGGTGACCGAGACCAGCCGGCACCTGCGCCTGCGGGTGACGCCCGAGCAGCGTCGTCGCCTCCTCGAATGGCTGGTCGAGGTCGCCCGGGCCGACGGGTCGTTGTGCCCGGCCGAGGAGCGGGTCATCCAGCAGATCGCCGCCGAGCTCGGCCTGCAACGCAACGAGCAGGCCTGACTTCGGCGCGCCGCCTGCACATCCCGGGCTTCGTCAGCTATGATTCCAGGTCGCCGCAGGATGCGGCAGCGGGGGCGGGATGACCTGGAACTACTCGAAGAAGACCACCGAGCTGTTCATGAACGCGGTCCAGGGTGGGCCGGGCAGCCACCTGGGCGAGATCGAGAACGCCGACGGCTTCGGCGAGCACGGCTCGATCGCCTGCGGCGACGCCCTGCGCTTCACCTTCCGGGTCGAGCGCCATGCCAGCGATCCCGTCCAGGATCGGATCACCGAGGCGCGCTACCTGACCTTCGGCTGCACCTCGGCGATCGCCGCCTCGGAGGCGTTGTGCGCGATCCTCGAGGAGGGGGACTACACGCCGATCGGGGCCCTGGAGATCACCAACGAGGACATCGTCCGCTACCTCGAGGGGCTGCCGCAGCAGAAGATCCACTGCTCGGTGATGGGCGCCGAGGCCCTCGAGGCGGCGGTCTTCAACTGGGCACAGAAGCGCGGCGTCGAGCTCGCCGCCCTGGGCGTCGACATCCGGCGCGAGGAGCAGGAGGAGGGCCGGCTGGTCTGCACCTGCTTCGGTCTCACCGAGCCGTATCTGAAGCGCAAGATCGTCGAGCTCGAGCTGAAGACCATCGCCGACATCACCCACGCGGTGAAGGCGGGCGGCGCGTGCATGTCCTGCCACCACACGCCGGGTGGGCTGCAGGACCTGCTCAACGCGACCTGGGGCAAGCAGCCGACGAGCTTCAAGGAGCTGCCGGTGCTGCCGATGGCCCGGGTCGCGGCGCCCCGGCCGCCGTCCGCCGAGATGACCCCCTTCCGCTTCGCCAAGGAGGTCGACCGGGTGCTCGACGAGTCGGTGCGGCCGCAGCTCGCCAGGGACGGCGGCGATCTGGAGATCGTCGACATCAAGGACACCGTGGTGTACGTGCGCTTCCTCGGCGCCTGCTCCGGCTGCATCGGCTCGCAGCGGACGCTGAAGATGATGGTCGAGCAGGGCCTGAAGGATCGCCTCGACGACCGCATCCGGGTCGTCGAGGTCTGACGGGGCTCGGCGATGACCGACGGCACGATCGTCTACCTCGACAACAATGCCACCACCCGCGTCGCACCCGAGGTGCTCGAGGCGATGCTCCCGTTCCTCCAGGACCAGTACTTCAACCCGAGCTCGATGTACGAGCCGGCCCGGGGTCCCGCGGACGCCATCGCGGCAGCCCGCCGGTCCGTCGCCAGGACGATCGGCGCGCGGCCCCAGGAGATCCTGTTCACCGGCTGCGCCACGGAGTCGAACAACGCCGCCATCTTCGGCACCCTGGCGGCGGCGGCGCCAGACCGCCGGCACGTCATCACCTCGTCGGTGGAGCACCCCGCCGTGTACGAGGTCGCCAAGGAGCTGGCGCGACGGGGCTACGAGGTCGACTTCGTCCCGGTCGACCGGGCCGGCCGGGTCGACGTCTCCGAGTACGTCCGCCGGCTCCGCCCCGAGACCGCCCTGGTCTCGCTGATGCACGCCAACAACGAGACCGGCGTCCTCTACCCGGTGGCGGAGTTCGCCCGCATCGCCAAGGAGACGAGCCCGAGCATCGTCGTCCACAGCGACGCCACCCAGACCGCAGGAAAGCTCCCGCTGGACCTTTCCGGCGACCTCGAGCACGTCGACCTGCTCTCCTTCTCCGGCCACAAGCTGCACGCACCCAAGGGGATCGGCGTGCTGTTCGCACGCCGCGGCACCCCCTGCCGGCCCTTCATGCTCGGCGGCCACCAGGAGGACGGGCGGCGAGCCGGAACCGAGAACGTCGCCTTCATCGTCGGCCTCGCCCGGGCTCTCGAGCTGACCATGGCCCACCACGACGAGGACGA
>CAZKKP010000560.1:0-2742 GCA_964553295.1 uncultured Thermoanaerobaculia bacterium
CCGCCGGTGGCGCGGCTGTCCAACCTCGTCGCCGCCGCCGGCACGACCTCCCGGGAGGCCCTGGAGAACGGCGTCGGCTCGGGCCTCGTGGTGACCCGGCTGGGCGGTGCGGTGGTCGACCCGGTCTCCCGCCGGGCGGTGCTGCGGGTCGAGCGGGGCTGGGAGCTGCGGCACGGCCGTCGACGGCGGCCGCTCGCCCGCTGCGAGCTCACCGGCGACGTTCTCGACGTGCTCGCCCACCTCGACCCGTCGATCGGCGACGACCCGACCCCGGAGTGGCGGCTCGGCTGGTGCGTCAAGGACGGCTTGCCCCTGCCGACCGGCTCGGAGGCGCCGACGGTGCTGGTGCACCGGCTGGAGGTCCTGTGAGCGCACCTGCCCCACCGGGCGCCCTGCACGAGCGGCTGCACGACGCGGCGACCGTCGCCCGCGACCTGCTGGCGCACGGCGCCCCGGCCCGCTGGGAGCTGTTCGCCAAGGCCTCCTCGAGCCGGATTCTCGAGCTCGCCGGCGGGCGGCGGTCGCGGGAGACCCGGGTCGAGGAGACCGGGATCGCGGTCCGCACCTCAAACGGTCGCGCCTCGGGCTTCGCCGCCGCCTCCGGGCTCGGCGCCACCGCCGCCAGGGCGGCGATTGACGGCGCCGCGCGGGCCGCCTCCAAGGTCCTGTTCGACCCGCTGCCGCCGGCCGGGATCCTCGGCCAGAAGAGCATGCCGCCGCCCCGGCGCGGCCCCGAGCGGGGATGGCTGCGGGCCACCGCGGCGGAGCTCGAACGCGCCATCGCCGCCGCCTCCGGCGGCCGCGTCACGCTGCGCCGCACCGTCGCCGAGGTCGGCTCCTTCGCCTGGATTCTCACCACCGCAGAGGGCTTCGTCGCGACCTGGGAGGACAGCGGGCTGTCGTTGCTGGTCGAGCTCGAGGCGCCGGGTCCCGGCTTCGGCGCCTGGCGCGACTGGCTGCACGTCGCCGAGCCGCAGCGCTTCGACGTCGCGGCCACCGCCCACCGGCTGGCCGACCGGGTGCTGCTCACTCTCGCTCCGGTCTCCGCGGGTCGCGGCGTCAAGGACCTGCTGCTCCACCCCGAGGTCGCCGCCCACCTGCTCGCGGCGCTGGCGCCGCTGTTCGTCGCGCCTCGCGGCGAACGCGATCCCCTTGCCGGACTGCTCAACGGCGACGGTGAGCTGGCGGCCCCGGCCCTGACCCTGGTCGACTCCCGGGTCGACCCGAAGGCGCCGATCCTCGCACCCTGCGACGGCGAAGGGCTGCCGGTGGGCCGCACGCTGTTGGTCGACGCCGGCGTGCCCCGGCATCGCCTGGCCTGCTACCACGAGGCGGTCGCCGCCGGCGAGACGCCCCGAGGCGGGGCCGTCCGCCTGTCGTATCGCGACGCGCCGGCCTCGGGCCTGGCCAACCTGATGGTCGCGACCGACGACGGCCTGACTCCGGGGCGGCTGCTCAGGGCGACCCCGCGGGCGCTCTACGTCCTGCGGCCGCTCGCCCCGGTGCGCTGCGATCTCGCCCACGACCGCTACCGGATCATCGCCTCCGGGGTGTGGCTAGAGGGCGGCCGGGTCGTCGGCTGGCACCCGGTGGTCGAGCTCGCCGGCAGCCTCGGCCAGCTGCTCCGCCGGATCGAGGCGGTGGGCACCGACCTGGCGTGGCACCAGACCGCAGCAGGCATGGTCGGGACGCCCTCGATCCTGGTCCGGCGCCAGCCGGTCGTGGGATGAGCCCGCCCTCCGTGATACCGTCTGCTGCCGCCGCCGGCCCGGCTCAGACGCGACGGCGACCGACAGGGAGCGAGCACCATGGAGATCGGCATCCTCGGCCTGGCCTCGAGCGGCAAGACGACCCTCTTCTCTCTCCTCACCGCCCAAGGTGAGGGCGGTGGCCGGCGCGACGCGGTCAACCTCGGCGTCGCCCGTGTACCCGACCCCCGGCTCGACCGTCTGAGCGAGATGTTCCAACCGCGCAAGACGACGCCGGCGACCATCCGCTACGTCGACATCCCCGGCCTGCCCGAGGAGCACCGCGCCGACTCGGGCTTCAACCTCCAGGAGCTGCGCACCATGGACGTGCTGATGGTGGTGCTGTGCGGCTTCTCGAGCGGGGTCGTGCCCCATCCCCTGGGCTCGGTCGACCCGGTTCGCGACCTGGGGAGGATCGAGGAGGAGCTGCTGATCCAGGACCAGCTGGTCGTCGAGCGCCGCCTCGAGCGCCTCGCCAAGGACCTGGCCAAGCGCAGAACCCCGGAGCTCGAGGCCGAGCAGCGGCTGCTCCAGCAGTGCCTCGGGGTGCTCGGGGAGGAGCGCCCGCTGCGCGCTCTCGAACTCGAGGAGGCCGAGCTCAAGCGGCTGCGCGGCTTCACCTTTCTGACCCTGAAGCCGCTTCTCGTGGTGGTCAACACCGACGAGGCGGCGATCGCCGAGGACCCCTTCGCCGCGCCGGCCTGGCAGAGCTGGCTGGGGCGCCCGCGGATGGCCTTCACCCGGGCCTGCGCGACCCTGGAGGGCGAGCTCGCCGAGCTCGAGGGCGGCGACGCCGAGGCCTTCATGGCCGACCTCGGGCTGACCGACCGGGCACTCGACCGGATCATCGAGGAGAGCTATCGGCTGGCCGGCCTGGTGTCGTTCTTCACGGTCGGCGAGGACGAGTGCCGGGCGTGGTCGATCCGCCGGGGCACCCCCGCGGTCGAGGCGGCGGGGGCGATCCACTCGGACATCGAGCGCGGCTTCATCCGCG
>CAZKKP010000561.1:0-2735 GCA_964553295.1 uncultured Thermoanaerobaculia bacterium
GCTCGCCGGCGTGCCCGGCCGCCGGGTCGCGGTCGTCGTCACCGACGGCGCCCGCCGCTCGGACCGGGAGGCCTGGCGGCGCGCCGCCGAGGCCGCCGATCAGGCCGGGGCGCCGCTGCTCGTCACCGGCCTGTGGAGTGGGCGCTTCGACCCGGGCATCCGGCGACAGCTCCGGGAGCTCGTCGCGACGACCGGGGGCCGGCTCTTCCTGGTGCAGGGCGCCGACGGGCTGGAGACCATGCTCGAGGAGTACGGGGTGTTGCTCGACGCCGCCGTGTCGCTGCGCTTCGCCGAGGGTGGCGGCGAGGTGCGCCTCGAGGCGACCCGGCCGGAGCTCGAGGTCCGCGCTCCCCGTAGGATCCGCTGAGCAGCGATCGACCGCTACCCCGCGACGAAGGGGTTTCCGGCCCGCTCCCGGGCGACGGTGGTCTCCGGGCCGTGGCCGGGGATGCAGCGGGTCTCGTCAGGCAGGGTGTAGAGCTGCTCGCGGATCGAGCGCTCGAGCACCGCGAAGGAGCCGCCGAAAAGGTCGGTGCGACCGATCGAGCCGGCGAACAGGACGTCGCCGACCACCGCCAGGGGCCCTCCGGCGGCCGGCTCGTGGAGCACGAAACAGACCCCGCCCGGGGAGTGCCCGGGGGTGTGGCGGACCTCGAGCTCGAGCCCGCCGACCTTCAGCTTCTGACCGTGTTCGAGCCAGAGGTCCGGCTCGGGCGGCGCCTCGGCCGCCAAGCCGAACATCCGCCCCTGCATGGGCAGGCCGCGGTACAGCTCGAGCTCGTCCCGGTGCAGGCCGACCGGGATCCCCGGCGGCAGCCGGCGGGCCAGGTCGGCAGTCCCGCCGGCATGGTCGAGATGGCCGTGGGTGTGCAGCACCAGCACCGGCGCCAGGCCCGAGGCGGCAACCCGGGCGGCAATCAGCTCGGCCTCCTCCCCGGGGTCGACGACGGCGAGCCGACCCGCCTCGCGGTCGCCGAGGAGCACGCAGTTGGCCTGGATCGGCCCGACCGGGAAGACCTCGAGGAAGAGGCGCGACGCCGGCATCAGGGGAACACCCTGCCGACGAGCAGCCCGATCAGGGTCGCCAGCCGGGCCGCCGCCCGCCGACCCTCCTCGAGGACCTCCTCGTGGCTCAAGGGCCGGTCGACCAGGCCGGCCGCCGGGTTGGCGGCGAGGGACAGCACCGCGACCCTGAGGCCCATGTGGCGGGCGGCGATCACCTCGGCGACCGTCGACATCCCGACCACGGCGCCGCCGAGGGCGCGCAGCATGCGCACCTCGGCCGGGGTCTCGAAGGACGGCCCGAGCACGCCGGCGTAAACCCCCTCGAAGACCGCGAAGCCCGCCGCCACGGCGGCCTCCCGCGCGATCCGGCGCAGCTCGGGGTCGTAGGCGGCGCTCATGTCCGGGAACTGCGGTCCCATCGCGCGGCCCCACTCGCCGACAAGTGGGTTCGCGCCCTGCAGGTTGAGGTGGTCGGTGACGATCACCAGGGCGCCCGCGGGAATCGCCGGGTCGAGGGCGCCGGTGGCGTTGGTGGCGAGCATCACCTCGGCGCCGAGCAGTGCCGCCAGCCGCACCGGCGCCACCACCTCGTGGGGCTGATAGCCCTGGTAGAGGTGCAGCCGGCCGTTCATCACCATCAGGGTCTCGCCGCCGCGGCGCCACAGGGTGACGGTGTGCGAGTGGCCGGGCAGCGAGTGCACCGGCAGCGGCAGCAGATCGGCAAGACCGACCTCCTCTGCCCGATCCCAGCCGGGAACCGCCAGCTCGAGCCCCGAGCCGGCGACGAGGAGACCGCGCACACGACCCACGGAGTACCGCGCCGCCACGTCGGCGGCGATCCGCTTCAGACCATCGGGCGTCAGCTCATGTGACATGGAAGGAATCCTAGCATCGCGCCCGGCGATTCGACTCGCCGTGCGAATCGGAGACGAGGAGACGCCCACCGGAGCCCGGTCGGTCTCCTGGCGAGTCCGTCGCCCGCGGTCGCCCCGCTTCCCGGCCACCGCCATTCCTGCTAGGGTTCCGTCTCCATGGCCCGTGTCCGCCTGCACTCGTTGCGCCTCTCCGGCTTCAAGTCGTTCCCGGACGAGATCGAGCTCGTCTTCCCGGGGGAGGTGTCGGCGATCATCGGACCCAACGGCTGCGGCAAGTCGAACCTGGTCGACGCCATCGTCTGGGTGCTCGGCGAGCAGAGCCCGACCCCGCTACGCCTCAAGCAGATGGGCGACGTCGTGTTCTCCGGGGCGGCGAGCCGCACCGCGGCCGGCGCCGCCGAGGTGACCCTGGTGCTCGTCTCGGACGACGGCCGCTGGGAGGCGACTGACGGCCGCCTCGAGATCCGCCGCCGAGTGCTCCGCTCGGGCCCCTCCGACTACCGGCTCAACGGCCGCTCGGCGCGGCTCAAGGACGTCGTCGACGAGCTCATGTCGGTCGGCCTGGGTACCCGCGCCTACTCGATCATCGAGCAGGGCCGGGTCGGCCAGGTGCTGTCGGCCCGCCCCACCGACCGCCGGGCGCTGCTCGAGGAGGCGGCCGGCATCACCCGCTACAAGACCCGCAAGCGCGAGGCCGAGCTCAAGCTCGAGCACACGCGCGCCAACCTTCTCAGGCTCGAGGACGTGATCGGCGAGGTCGACCGGTCGCTCCGCCAGCTCCGGCGCCAGGCTCGCCAGGCCGAGCGCCACCAGCGCCTGGGCGGCGAGCTCACAGACCGGGTCGCCCGCCTGCTG
>CAZKKP010000562.1:0-2730 GCA_964553295.1 uncultured Thermoanaerobaculia bacterium
CGGCAAGGTGAAGCTGCCGGGATAGCTCCCGGCTGCCGGGTTGTAGGTCGTGGTGGTCGTGCGCACGTTCTCCCCGGAGAAGTTCCCGCCGGTGGTGGTCGTGCGGTAGTGCCCGAGGCCGTCGAAGTCCGAGCTGTACGACGCCTTCCAGCGCTCCACCAGGTCCTCCGGCCCGAGGCTGCCGCCGCTGTCCACGAGGTCGTCGTGGTACACCGTCATCGCCGCCTGCCGGTACCGGTTGACGTTGCGGTAGGAGTCGTCGTTGAAGCCGCCGGGAAACTCGTCGTGGTGGTAGCGGACGTACTCCGAGCGGACCTTGGTACCGTGGATCACGGTCGGGGCGTTGACCGTGTCGACGGTGGTACCCCCATCATAGTGCTCCACCGACAGGTAGAGCGTGTGACCGTCCGCGACGGGGTCGGTGACCCGCGTGGTGAACGGCAGCCCGTAGCTCCACGCCTCGGTCAGGTGGTCGAGCAGGCCGCCGATGTCGTCCGGCATGGCGCGGAAGTAGTAGGCGGTGTCGTCCCCCTCGGGGGAGGTCACCATGGTGATCCGCTCCTCCGGGACGCCGCCGTAGGTGGGGCCGGGCCGGACGACCCAGCTCGAGTACTGCCACGTGCCGAGGTCGACCGCGCCCGCGGCGAGGTGCGAGCGGTCCCACAGGGTCTTGGACTTGACCCCGGCCCACTCCATGTTCATGGTGAGCATGTCCCAGGGATCGGGCGAGAACGGGTCGTCGATCGCAGCGGAGTAGAGCCAGGGCTGGTACGTCCACTCGACCGAGCCGCCGGTGGGATGACGCAGGCTCTTGAGCATGCCCGGGGAGTCCTTCACCCCCTCGAAGCCCGGGCCACCTACGGTGAGGCAGTAGCCGAAGGTGTAGCGCCCGGCGTCGGTCGGCTCGTTGCCGGGCACCTCGGGGAGGTGGAGGCTCGAGAGCAGGGCGGCCTGTACGGTGGGCGGCGTCAGGTCCGAGTCGTCCCGGTCGCTGCGGGGCAGGGCGGGGTGCACCGTGTAGTCGAGCTCGTAGACCGCCGACCGCGACGGGGGCGTGTCGCCGAAGGTCATCAGGGCCACCCGGTCGACGAAGTACCTCGTCTCGCCGTCGACGGTGAACGCCGTGTACTCGACACGGTGGCTGCGCCCCTGCGAGTCGCTGATGGTCTCGGTGTGGGCGACGTCGTCGTAGGCGACCGCCACCCAGTTGCCGAAGGGGTCCTCGATCCTCTCGAGCCGCCACTTGTCAGCCGGCCGGGGCGCGAAGGTGTAGACCACGCCGTCCGGCATGCTGACGCATCGAAGCGTGTTCGACGGCCCACAGAAGCGCATGCGGAGGTAGGCGCTGTCACGGGTGTACCACGCATAGGGGTTGTCGGGCTCGCCGCTGTGCAGAGTCCTCTTGAAGCTGTGCTGGGAGGCATCCGGCGCGACGAACACCCACAGCGGCGGCTGCGGGTTGTCCTCGTCGGCGGGATCGTAAAGCTCGCCCAGGGACAGCCGCCAGCCCTGGCCGGCGTTGCTGTGCCGGGTGAGGTGCGCCCTGGTGGACGAGTTGCCGTCGCCGTCGTCGTCCACCTCGAAGTGCCAGATGCTCGAGTCGTAGGCGAGGGTCAGGCCGTAGGAGAGGACGCCGCCGACCGGGTAGCGAGGCCCGATCGGGATGGCCAGCGAGACCGTCCCCGTGGCCAGGTCCACCGAGTCGAGACCCCCGACCTGGTAGCTCCGGTCCGCGGAGAAGCCGCGCTCGATCAGCGGGTCGGTACCGCCGGTCTGGGCGGCCGCCGGCGGCGGCGCGGCGGCGAGTGCGATGGCGGCGAGGACGGCGAGCAGCTGCATGGGCGGCCAGGAAAAGCGCATCGTCTCACCTCCCCTCGGGGGCGACCCGGGTCGCCCAGAAGGCCAGGCGCCGCGTGCTCACCACGACGAGGACGTCCCCGGGGACCAGCTCGTCCAGATCCGGCGCCACCGTGCCCGCCCGCGGCCGGAAGGCGGCGACCGGGATCAGGGTCACCCCGTTCGGAGCACCGTCTGAGTCGTTGAGGGCGCCGTCCCCGGCCCGGACGGTCCAGAGTCCGACGCCGGGTCGGACCACGACGGCGGTGGTCTCCGGTGAGTCGTGGACGACCAGGAGGGCCTCGCCCCGGTCGCCCCGAGCGAAGGCGCCTGCGGGCACGGCACGTTCGTCCGCGGTGTAGCCCTCACGGGTGGCAACCGCGAGATCGCCGGTCGTGGCGTCCACCGCCCACCACACGGACTGCAGAGGAATGGTCTGGTCGAGCTCGACGGTGACCGAGCCGTCGCCGTCGTCGTCGACTCGAACCTCGAGAACCCGCAGGTGCTCGATCTGCCAGGCGGACCGGTAACGGCCCGCCCCGAAGACCACCACCTCGCCCCCGGGGGTCAGCCCGGAGACCGCCAGGACGTGGTCCTGCTCGACCCGGACCGACAGCTCGGCGAAGACGGCGGGGGAGGCCGCCAGCAGACAGACGAGAAGTACCGCACCTCGAAGACCCATGGTTCCTCCTGCGGCGCAGAGCCAGCGCTGCACTCCTCGGCGGCTCGATGCGCTCGATCTGGTCATCTCTTGCCGGTTCTTCGCACGGCAGTCAATGTGCGAGTGTGCTGTTCGATACATGAGACTTTTAAGGCGACAAGAGATAGTAAAGGATTTCGTCGTTAGTTGCAAGTCGAGGGGATATTGTGAGAACAAGCTGACGCCGCCAAACC
>CAZKKP010000563.1:0-2729 GCA_964553295.1 uncultured Thermoanaerobaculia bacterium
ATGACTTGCGCAGCCCCTCGACCTCGATCATCCGCCCTCCCGGCCGTCCCAAGCACGAACGCAGGACCCGAGGTCAGGGTTTCACCGAACCCGGCCTACGGTCAGCGCCCCCGCTCCAGCGCGGCGATCCGCAGCTCGAGATCGGGGTGGGTGGAGAACAGCGCCATCCAACCCTTGCGGCCCGAGATCTTCAGGGTCGCCAGTTCCGGCGCGCTCGAGTCCACCAGCTCGGCGGTTCGCTGCAGCCGGCGCAGGGCGGCTACCATCGACTCCCGACCGGCCAGGGCCGCACCACCTGCGTCGGCGCGGAACTCGCGCTGGCGCGAGAACCAGGCGGTGACCATTGAGCCGAGGATGCCGAGCACGATCTGCATCACGATCATCACCACGAAGCTGATCATCCCGGCCGCCCGGCTGTCGACCGCCTGTCGCACCGCGAAGGCGATCACCCGCGAGAAGAAGATCACGAAGGCGTTGACCACGCCCTGGATGAGGGTCATGGTCACCATGTCCCCGTTGCCGATGTGCGCGACCTCGTGGGCGAGCACCCCCTCGATCTCTCGACGGTCCATGGAGCGCAGCAGGCCCGTCGACACCGCGACCAGCGAGCGCTTGCGGCTCGGCCCGGTGGCGAAGGCGTTGACCTCGCGCGACTCGTAGACACCAACCTCGGGCTCCGGCAGACCCGCCTGCCGCGCCAGACGGACCACGGTGGTGTGCAGCCAGTCCAGGGTCTCATTCCCCGACCGGCCGTCGACGAGCTTCACCCCCATCGCCCGCTTCGCGATCCAGCGGGAGATCTGCAGTGAGATGAAGGCGCCGCCCATGCCCCAGATCAGCGAGAACACCGCCAGCGGCCCGAGCAGCAGACCCCCGTCCGGCCCGAGGAAGCCGGCGAAGCCGAGCAGCGAGAAGACGATCGAGATGGTGACGATGATCGCGAGGTTGGTGATGATGAACAGAAGTACACGCTGACCCATGTCGGACCTCCGAGGCGACACCCCGACCGCTCTCCCCTGCGGTCGCGGGGCCGCCGTGCTCCGTGAGCCTCCGGCTCGGTGAGAAGTATAGCGGCGCAGTCACCGACCTCAAGCCAGGCCGAGAGGGTAGAATCCACCCGGCGGTTGTGATGAAGATCGTCAGCACACTCATGGCAGTGGTCCTCGGTGACCGGCAGCTGCAGCGGAATCTGCGCTCCCTGGTCAAGTTTCTCATCGTGCTCGTGGTCGTGGTCGCGGCGTACGCGGTCCTCTTCCACCTGATCATGGAACACGTCGAGGGCCAGCAGCACTCCTGGCTGACCGGGGTCTACTGGACGCTGACCGTCATGAGCACCCTCGGCTTCGGCGACATCACCTTCACCAGCGACATCGGCCGCGGCTTCAGCATGGTCGTGCTGCTGTCGGGCATCGTCCTGCTGCTCATCGTCCTCCCCTACGCTTTCATCCGCCACTTCTACGCCCCCTGGCTGGAGGCCCAGCTGCGGCTGCGGGCGCCCCGAGAGGTCCCCGAGGAGATGTCCGGCCACGTGGTCATCTGCACCTGGGACTCCATTGCCCCGGGCCTGACCGAGGAGCTCGCCGCCGTCGGCATCCCTTACGTCCTGCTCGAGCCGGACACGACACGGGCCGCCCAGCTCCACGGCGAGGACCTCATGGTCGTCACCGGCGAGGTGGACAGCCCGGAGACCTACCAGCGCGTCGGCGTGGACCGCGCTCTGGCGGTGATCGCCAACTCCGACGACGTCACCAACACCAACATCACCTTGACCGTGCGTGAGGTCTCCGCCGCCGTGCCGGTGCTCGCAGTGGTCGAGAACGGCCGCTCGATCGACATCCTCGAGCTCGCCGGTGCCAGCCGGGTGATGCCGCTGAAGCTCCAGCTCGGCGAGCAGCTGGCCAACCGGGTCAACGCCGGACGCGCCCAGGCCCATGTCATCGGCGCCTTCCGCAACCTGGTCATCGCCGAGGTCCCGGCGCACGACACGCCCTTTGCCGGCAAGACGCTGCGCGACAGCAAGCTGCGCGAGATCTGCGGGGTCAACGCGGTGGCCGTGTGGGACCAGGCCCGGCTGCTGCCCGCGAGACCGGACCTGGTGATCGGCGACAGCAGCGTTCCCGTCGTGGTCGGGACGCCCGAGATGATCGACCGCCTCGACGAGTTCCTCTGCATCTACAGTGCCAACCCCAACCCGGTGCTGATCATCGGCGGCGGCAGGGTCGGCCGGTCCGCGGCCCGCTCCCTGGTTGCCCGAGGCATCCCGGTCAACCTGGTCGAGAAGGACGAGTCGCTGCGCCACCGGCTGGAAGAGCTGGCCGCCCACCTGGTCATCGGTGACGCGGCGAGCCGCGAGGTGCTCGAGGAGGCCGGCATCGGCAACACCCCGTCGGTGATCATCAGCACCGCCGACGACGCCGTGAACCTCTATCTCTGCGTCTACTGCCGGCGCCTCAACCCCGCAGCCCGGATCCTCTGCCGCATCACCCACCCGCGCAACGTCGTGTCGATGCAGCGCGCCGGCGCCGACCTCACCCTCAGCTTCGCCCGGCTCGGCGTGGAGACCATCCTCGCGGCCCTGCAGCAGCGTGAGCTCGTCTTCCTCGGCGAGGGAGTCGAGCTGGTCACCGCCCGGGTGCCGACCGCCCTGGCCGGCAAGACCCTGGCCGAGGCGGCTCTCGGCGGCCGATTCGCGCTCAACGTGATCGCGGTGGAGGCGGGCGACGACGGTC
>CAZKKP010000564.1:0-2725 GCA_964553295.1 uncultured Thermoanaerobaculia bacterium
GGCGGGGGGCGGGATTCTGGGGTCGGGCGCGGCGACCGGCGGTGGAGGTATGGCGGACAGTGCCCGCGGTGCGGGGTTGTCGTGGCTTGGGGTGTCGGGCACGGATCCGGGTCCCTGTGCCGTGATCCGAGCTCGGCAGGCGGCGGCCGCCATCGGTCGGCCGCTCCGACCTTCGCTGCCGATCGCGCCTCCGGTTGTGCCGGTTTCTCGCCCTGTGCTAGGGTGCCTCGACCCTGAGACGAGGGAGATGGAGGGGACATGCAGGACGCCAAGCCGGTGAAGTCGAAGCTGCTGCCCGCAAACGCCTACCGCAAGCTCGAGCCGGGCGAGGAGTACCGTCCGGTGGTGCCGGCGGTCGACCTGCGACCGGAGGTCACCACCTGGTCGATCGGGGTCGGCGTGGCGATGGTCGTGCTGTTCACCGCGGCCTGCGCCTACATGGCTCTGCGTGCCGGAAACGCCATCGAGGCCTCGATCCCGATCGCCATCCTCGCGATCTTCTTCGGCAAGATGCGGCGGCCCCTGAGCACCATCCTCGAGAACGTGATGGTGCAGTCGGTGGGTCAGGCGGCGGGCGTGGTCGCCGCCGGCGCGACCTTCGTCGTTCCCGCGATGTACATCAACGGGGTGTCGGTCAGCTGGTGGCAGATCTTCCTCGCCTGCTTCATCGGCGGGTCCCTGGGGATCGTGCTCATCATCCCGCTGCGCAAGTACTTCGTGAAGGAACTCCACGGTGAGCTGCCATTCCCGGAGGCGACCGCGATCAACAACATCCTGGTCACCGGGGAGTCCTCGGGCGGCGGCGCCGGCAAGATCCTGCTGATCGCCTTCGCCGTCGGCGCCCTGTTCGACTTCTCGGTCGAGGCGCTGCACCTGTGGAACGCCAACCTCTCGAGCTCGGTGCTGCTCGGCGGCGTCGGCGAGGGCCTCCGGATCGAGGTCCAGCTCACCGCCATCGCGGCGCTGTTCGGGCTCGGCTACATCATCGGCATCCGTTACGCCTCGATCATCGCGGCGGGATCGGTGCTGGCGATGCTGGTGATGGTGCCGGCGGTGTACCTCTTCGGCAAGGAGGTCGAGAGCCTCGCCTTCGCCGGGACCACCTTCAACATCAGCACCATGAGCGCGACCGCGATCTTCGGGGCCTTCGTCAAGCCGATCGGTATCGGCGCCATCGCGGTCTCGGGCATCATCGGCATCCTGCGGATGTGGAAGATCGTCGCCTCGTCGGTGACCCTCGGCTTCAAGGGCTTCTCCAAGGCGGCGGCCGGCGCCGCCGACACTGCCGAGCGTACCCAGCGGGACATGGCGCCGAAGAACGTGCTGCTGGTCCAGGCCGCGGCCACCCTCGGTCTGGGTCTGCTCTTCGTGGTTGTCGCCCTGATCACGCCGGGTGACGGCGGCGCCGCAGCCTACGGCCTCGGGTCGGCCCTGAAGTTCGGCCTGGTCGGCATGGTCGTGGGCTTCCTGCTGAGCTTCCTCTTCACCCCGGTCGCCGCCCAGGCGATCGCCATCGTCGGCGTCAACCCGGTGTCGGGTATGACCCTGATCACGGTGGTGCTGGCCATCGGCTGCATGATCATGATCGGCCTCGGCGGCACTGCCGGGATGGTCATCGCTCTGATCATCGGCACCGCGGTGTGCACCGCGCTGTCGACCTCGGGGGCGTTGATCACCGACTTCAAGATCGGCTACTGGCTCGGCTCGACGCCGCGCAACCAGGAGCGCTGGAAGTTCCTCGGCATGGCGGTCGCGGCGCTGGTGGTGGCGGTGGTCATCCCTCTGATGGACAGCGCCTACCATTTCGTCATCCTCGACCCGGAGACCGGTCGGATGGTGTCCAACGAGCAGGCGCTGCCGGCGCCCCAGGCGAACATGATCGCGGCGGTGTCGCGCGGTCTGATGGACGATCCGGCCAACCAACCCTGGCTGCTCTACGGGCTCGGTGGGGCGGTGGCGATCATGCTCTTCATGGCCGGGGTGCCGATGCTCGCCTTCGCCCTCGGCATGTACCTGCCGATCTCGATCAACGCGGCCGTGCTCGCCGGCGCGGCGGCGGCGTGGCTGGTGTCGAAGACCGGCGGCTCGGAGGAGGTCCGCCAGGCGCGTGCCGAGCAGGGCACACTGATCGCCTCCGGTTTGATGGCCGGCGCCGCGATCTTCGGCGTGATCACCGCCATGCTGCGCACCCCGGACCTGGGCGGGCTGATCCGCTACCTGGGCGTCGGCGTCAGGTTCCAGCTCGACGATTCCGGCGCCAGCCTGCTCCACACCGCCGCCGAGTGGTACAAGGGCTTCAACGGCCAGCTCATCGGCCTCGTGATGCTGATTGCCCTGGCGTTCGCCTGCTTCCTGCTCGCCCGCCTCGGCGCGAGGTGGTCCATGGCGGCGGAGCAGGACAGCGACTAATCCAGGGTCACGCGCGAGTCGCCGACGCCGATCTTGACCCGGAGGGTTCCCGAGCCGGGACCCTCCCAGCGTGACGAGCTGCCGACCAGGCCGCTGCCGCCGATGCGCTCGCCCGGCGCCTGGATGAGGGTGTCGCCGACGCCGCTTGAGGAGTCGACGGCGGCGTAGCTCGAGGCGGGCGCGCGAACCGTTGCGTCACCGACGCCGAGCTCGACCGACACCTCGCCCCCCTCCAGCCGCAGGTCGACGTCGCCGACGCCGAGCTCCACCTCGACGCCACCGGCGAGCCCGCGGACGACGACGTCGCCGACGCCGA
>CAZKKP010000565.1:0-2710 GCA_964553295.1 uncultured Thermoanaerobaculia bacterium
GCCGCACGAGCCCCAAACCAGGCGACGCAGCACGGAAATGCGACGAATCTCAGCCTGCTCCGACTATTGCGGATCACAGGCGGCCCCGAGTAACAGACCAGCAGGGTTTTGGCGAGGAGCCGGCTTCCTATGGGGCGGGCCGATCGGCGTCGGCTGGATCGAGCGCCCAGGTACCCTCTTCCCATCGCTTCAAGGTCTCGCCTGCCCCAAAGGCGGCAAGGCCCTTGCCTGAGGCCAGCTCCTCGAGTACTGCCCGAGCCTCCGCGGTGCGGTAGCGAAGAAGGTAGGCAGCCGCCATTCCGCGCACGTCTGCCCTGGCATGCTCGAGAAGCGGAAGCAGAGCGCCGCGTCCCTCGTCGCCGAAGGACCGCAATACTTCGAAGGCGCGAAGGCGACGCTTCGCGTGCCGGTTGCCGGTCTTGGCATCACCTTGCCGGATGGCTTCCGTCTGGGCGACAACGTTTTCAGCAAACTCCTGAGCCAGCTTCTCCAGTTTCGTCACGGCCAAACTCCGCTTGCGATGTTCTCGAGCGCGCGCTGCCCGAAAGCAGTCTGCGCCGCAAAGGACTGAGTGCTCATCCACTGCCGGACCGTCAGAGTGCTGGAGCCGGTTACCTGCTCTTGAATCGACGAGTAGAAGGCGCTAAGCCGCTGATGCGAGGCTACGTCGAGCCGCATCAGGTTCTGCGTGCTGTGGACGGCCTCCGGCCCAAAGCGCGAGACGTTCCCGGGCGTTTGCTCCACGATGTGGTGCCACTGGAGGCCCTCGCCGGCCGCACCCTGGGCGCGCTTGAAGGAGGAGAAGGAGCGGTAGCTCTGGCCCGCTGCCCCCCTTGGGACCGCACCCGTACTTGACCCACTACCAAACCTCGCCCTCAAGTATCCCACGCCCTTGATCGCACCCCCTGCGATCAGTCCGCCGGCTGCGCCGCCGAGGGTCGACATGGTGTACTCGCCGACGGAAGAGCCCTCTCGCCCGAGGGCGCCGACGTTGTAGACATCCTTGCCGAGTGTGGCGCCGAAGCCCGCTGCCGCCCCGCCTGCGGTAAGCGAGGTGACCGTCCCAAGCCCGGATCTCAGGGCTGCTCCGCCTACGCCTCCTCCCAGGAGGGTCGACACACCCGCTATCGCGACGCCTCGGCCGGCCCCGATTCCGCCCGCCTTCCACATGTTCGCGTGCGGATCCCGCGAAATGGCGTACTCGATCTCCTGCGCGGCCTCGTTCAAGACGAGCGAACCTGCAAGTCCCCAGGCGACCGTCGCGCCGATGAGCTTCACCACCGCCATCCCAGCCGGAATCGCCAGGAAGGCCAGCTCCCCTTCCGGATCCCCGTGCATCTGTGGCGACCAGGCTACGAAGGCGTAGAGGTTCGGGCTGTCGACGTCCATCTGGGGATCGGGGCTGAGCCAGCCCGGGGAGCTGGGGTCGTACCAACGTGCTCGGGCGTAGACCAGCCCCGTGAGTGGGTCGGTCCACAGGCCGTGGTAGCCCGCGGTCTGGCCACCCGGGAAGGCCCCGCCGAGGGTGCTGCCGGCGGCCACGAGGCTGCTCTCCCCGACTGCGAATCGCCGCCGGTAGGCCGGGGGCGTGACGCCGTCGTCGGGGACTTGGAGGACGACCTCGACGCCTCCGTGCTCTCCGGGCGGCAGCCGCAGGAGGCGGCCGTACTGGTCGTGCAGCGAGGGCTGCAGGGTGATGCGGTACCGCTCGCTCCTCGGCCAGGCCGGGCGGCGCATCACCAGCGTGCTGGTGGGGTCGCCGGGGTCCTGTGTCACGACGAAGTCGCCATCGGGCGCCAGCTGCCAGTCGGCGCCGTCCCACGTGTGCACCACCACGCCGGTCTCGAGGCTCTCGGGCGCGAGGGCGATCGTGGTCCGCACGACCAGCGTTCCGCCCACGGAGTCGCCCTCTTCGGGTTCCTGGGTCTCGCCGCCGGCCTCCATCCGGTACGGGTCGAACACGATCTCCACGAGCTCGGGCTGGCGTTCCAGATGGGCTTCGCCGTAGGGCGAGTAGCGATACCGTGCAAGCAGAGCGGGCGGTCCGCCGGCATTTTCCTCGACCACCCCGATGACCGAGCCCATCTCGTCCCGGAGCAGGGCGAACTGGGCGGAGGTTGGCGTCGTCCCCTGCAGACCGTTCTCGACGAGCACCAACGGCGCGTCGTCGAGCCATCCCGGCCCCGGAAGGTACTGCTGCCTCCACAGGACCTCGTCCTCGAAGTTCAGCCCGGCCTGGGTCGCCAACCGCTGCCCATCCCAGACCATCAGGCGCTTGTCGAGGAAGGACCGGTTGCCCTCGGCGTCCGGGCTACTGTAGTGGATGCGCTCCAGCAGCCGCCCGGTCGCGTCGTAGGTCAACACGAGCTGCTCACCTGGAAGCGCCCCAGCAGGCGTCTTGAGGTCGACCTGGACGAGGCGTCCGCGCCAGTCCCAGGTGTAGACGAAGCGGTCGTCCTCGATCCGCCGGCCCTCGTCGTCATACCGGAGCACGCTCGACCCGGTCGGCCCGGAGCGGCCCACGAGCCGCCCCTCGGCGCCGCTCACGACGTCCTCGCGACCGCCGTCTGCCCCCACCACGAAACGCAGCTCGTCCGCCCGGCCGTAGTCGAAGCCCCACTCCGAGAGAGCGGCGAGGCTGGTGAGTCGCCCCGGCTCGTCGTAGCCGGCGTCCCCGCCGAGACCAGACGCCAGGTCCGGGCTCCCGGCC
>CAZKKP010000566.1:0-1318 GCA_964553295.1 uncultured Thermoanaerobaculia bacterium
ACCAGAGCCTCGAGCTTCCGGGTCTGACGGCGGAGCTGTCGGGTACGAACGGCGCCGGCCAGCAGTACCGCGCCGGCGAGGGCCATGGCAAACCCGCTGACGGCCCACCAGCGGGCCCACCAGGCCGGGCTGACCCGTCCTGTCCAGATGACGGCCGGGTCTGAGGTGACGCCGTCACGATTGCTCGCCGTGACCTGGACCCGGTAGGTCCGCGGCACCAGGAAGGCCGTGAGGTTGGTCAGCCGGAGCTCGTTGCTCGTCGTGGGTGGCGACCAGCTGTCGTCGAGGCCGAGTACCCGGGTGCGGAAGCGGACCGCGTCCTCGCTGCAGTAGGTCAGGGCGGCGAACTTCAGCGCGACCTCGTTGCGCCCGGCATGGTCCTGGGCGAATCGTGCGCTGCGCAGGACGACCATTGGTGGGGTGGTGATGATCCGATCGAGGGCGGGCCGGTACAGCGACAGGCCGCGCGGGGTGGCCATGAGCACCGCTCCGTCCGCGCCCGGACCGGTCGACAGCGAGCGCCCGTGCCAGACCTCGTCGTCGACCAGACCGTCGCGGTGGGACACCCGTCGGGCGATTCGACCGGTGTGCGGCTCCACCGCCGCGAGGCCGCGATTCTGCGACGCCCAGACGAACCCGTTGACCGGGTCCCAGAGGACGCTCATCACGAGGTCGCCGCCGAGGCCGGACCGCGAGTCCAGGTGCAACACGAGGCGCGCAGACTCGCTGTCGAAAGCGACCAGGCCGGCGCTCGAGCCGGCCCAGATTCGACCCCCTTCGACAGCGAGGCTGTGCACGGCGTCGACGGGCGCGCCGAGTTCCCGGTTCCACACCGGCTCGAAGAGGGCCGGCCCCTGACCTCGGCCGCCGGCGTCCGGTGCGGCGTTGACTGCAGCGAGGAAGCTCTCGTCGAGCTTGCGCGTCGAGCGCAGCACCCCCCGGTCTTTCGAGCTCAACCACAGTCGACCATCGCCGGAGATGGCCATGGTCGTCACGCCGGCGCCCGGGAGGCCGTGCTCGCTGCCCGCGTGATGCCAGCGGCCCTCGGCCCAGAGGTCGAGACCGTTGACGCCGACGACGGCCAACCACCTGGTCTCGGAGCTGCGGTCGGTGGAAGGTGCGAAGGTCCGGCAGTCGTAAACGGTCGGGATCGGGTATCGCGTGAGCCGTGCGGGTCGTCCGTGTACCGAGACCTGACGGCTGCTCTCGCCCCCCTCGGGCGGCGGTCGGCCGCCCTCGAAGGTGATCAGCGACAGCCCGGACAGGGTGCCGACCCACAGGCGGTCGAGTTCATCGGCGCACAGCGCGTACACCGAGA
>CAZKKP010000566.1:1328-2709 GCA_964553295.1 uncultured Thermoanaerobaculia bacterium
GCCTCGATGTCGGCGGTGGTCAGGGTCGCGGCCCTGCCGTGCTCGTCGATCGCCGCGAGTCCACCGCCGGTGCCGATCCACAACAGGTCGCCGGAGGCGAGGCCGGTAGGGGCGAGCGAGGTGAAGACGGTCGGCTCGGGCAGGGTCGGTGGCGCGCCGCCATGGGAGAAGCCGGTGAAGCGGAGGAAGGCGGCGAAGTCCTCGGTGAGCCGCGAGCAGCCGGCGTTGTGCCCGACCCAGAGGCTGCCTTCGGCATCGACCTCGAGGTCCCAGATCGACTGATTGGGCAAGCCGTGCCGCCGCGTGAGGTGGCGAGCCTCCTGCGGCCGGTCCGGATCGCTGAGCCAGAGCAGGCCGTCGCCGAGGGAGCCGACCCACAGCTCGCCGTTCGCCAGCTCGAGCAGCGACGTGACGCTCTCGGCGAGCGTCACCGGCAGGCGTTCGAAGGCGGGGCTCGGGCCGTCAGACAGACGCCAGCACGAGCCGTCCTCGGTGCCGGCCCACAGGGTGCCGGTCGGCCCCTCGTGGAGCACCGTCACCCCGCCGGCGGGCGCGCGGTCGGCGACGAGCCGGAGCAACCCCTCGCCGTCTCCCCGGTCGTGCAGCAGTGCGCCGTCGAGCGTGGCGATCCAGGTCGAGCCGTCCCGGCGGGCGAGCAGGGCGGACACCGCGCTCGGCGTCGCCGTGCCCCCCGCGGGCAGCGCGAGCCGCTCATGCACGAGTGCATCGTCGCCATCCATGCGGTAGTGGTGGACGCCGTCACTGGCGGTCCCGACCAGGACGCCGCCGTCCCGCGCCGGGCTGATCCAGTGCCGGCGCATCCGTGTTCGCACCAGCTCGGCCTCGCCGACCCGAGAGCGAAAGCGTGGCCGTTCGCTGGTGGCATACTCCCGAAGAGGACGCTGGGAGACCACGAGGCCGCCGTCGAGCCCGACCCAGAGATACCCTCTGGAGTCCTGGGCGAGTTCGCGCACCGTCAGGTCGGTGAGGCCGTCGTCGAGCCCGAAGCTCTCCAGGGCTTGCCCGTCGTAGCGGGCGAGCCCCGCCGAGTACAGCCCGAACCACATGAAGCCGCGTTCGTCCTGATGGACCTTCTGCACGCTCGACGACGGCAGCCGGGTCGACGGGCTTGCCGGGCTGACGTGGACCCAGGGCAGCTCCTGGGCGTCGGCGCCGCCCGCGGCGAGCCCGACCGCCAGGGCGGTGGCCACCACAGCCCACGGGAGGGCCCCGCAGGCGGCGGGCCGGGTTGTGGGTGTCATTCCTGAGGCGGCTCCCTGGCCGCATTGTATCCCCGAGGACGGGGATCCAGCCCTCCGGACCGGGCTAGGAGCCTGTCGGGGAAACGCGCCGGCTGCGGCTCGCGCTGGCATCCCGCTGG
>CAZKKP010000567.1:0-845 GCA_964553295.1 uncultured Thermoanaerobaculia bacterium
CTACCGGCCGGCAGTAGTCCCGTCGACGGGCGCGGTCGGCGAAGGCGGCGAGGACGTCGACCTCGGCGGCGACCCGTGCGCTGTCCGCGATTCGGGCGGCGTGCCCGGCGAGCTCGTCCACAAGGGCCTGGAAGAGCTCCTTCTCCCGGGCCACCGCCCGCTCCTCGGCGGTCAGGATGCGCGACTCCAGGTCCTTGAGCTCCGGAGTGACGTAGCGCTCGGCGGTGGTCAGGGTCTGGCGGCGCTCGTAGTCCTCGGGCACCCGCGCGGCGTTCGCTCGCGAGATCTCGATGTAGTAGCCGAAAACCTTGTTGTAGCGCACCTTCAGCGAGCCGATGCCGGTCCGTTCGCGTTCCCTCAACTCGATGCCGGCGAGCAGCTCCTTGCCGCCCCGGGCGAGCCGTCGGTGCTCGTCGAGCGCGTCGTCCCAGCCCTCGGCGAGAACGCCGCTCCCGGGCACCACGGCCGGCTCCGGGGCGAGACGGCGGTGAAGCAGCTCGGTGACGTCGGTGAGCGGGTCCAGCCGGGCTGCCAGCGAGCGCAGGCGGGGCGACGACGCGTGGTCGACGGCCGCCGCCAGACCGGGCAACCGGTCGAGGCCGTCACGCAAGATGGCCAGCTCGCGCGGGGAAACCTGGGCGAGACCGACCCGGGCGGCCAGGCGCTCGAGGTCGGGCAGCCCGTCGAGCGCGTCGCGGAGGCTCTCAAGCAGCGGTCCGTCGTCGACCATCTCCGCGACCGCGCGATGGCGCTCGCCGATCTCCTCCGGGTCGACGCTCGGTCGGACCAGCCAGTCGTGCAGCCGGCGCGAGCCCATTCGGGTGCGGCTGTGGTCGAGCACTGCG
>CAZKKP010000567.1:855-2706 GCA_964553295.1 uncultured Thermoanaerobaculia bacterium
CTCCACGATGGCACTGCGTTGTTGGTCGAGCACTGCGACGAGCGAGCCGCGTCGCCCGCCCTCCGCGGCTCTCTCGACCTCGAGGTTGGCCAGGCTGGCGCGGTCGATCATCAGCACGTCGTCGGACCGCCGCCGGAGGAAGGCCGTCAGGTGGCGGAGACCACCCTGCTGGGTCGCCTCGGCGTAGCCGAGCAGGGCGCCTGCCATGCCGACCAGGGCCTCGCCCGAGTCGAGGCCGAAGCCACGGAGCGAGCGGACGCCGAGTACCCGTCTGAGGCGGGACTCGCCGGCCGACGGCGAGAAGGACTCGGCGGGCAAGGGTGTGACGGTCGGGACGGGAACCTCGCCGGGCCAGAGCTCACGCCAGCCGTCCCAGCCCTCGACCACCAGGACCTCCCGCGGCCGCAGCCGAGCGAGCTGCTCGCCGAGACTGCGGCGGTCGCGGCAGCGCATACCCTCGAAGGCGCCGGTCGACAGCTCGAGCCAGGCGAGTGCCGCGGCGCCCTCGGTGTCGCCCCCGAAGGAGGCCAGGTAGCAGCGCTCGGCGCCCTCCAGCAGGCTGGTGTCGGACACCGTTCCGGGGGTGTGGGTGCGGACGATCTCGCGCCGCACCAGCCCCTTGGCGGTCGCCGGATCCTCGACCTGCTCGGCCACCGCCACCCGGAATCCGGCGTCGAGCAACTTGCCCAGGTAGCTGTCGAAGGCGTGGTGCGGGACGCCGCACATCGGCGCCGAGATCTCGTCGTTGTGCCGGCGCCTGGTGAGGGTGATCCCGAGCACCGGGGCCGCCTGTTGGGCGTCCTCGAAGAACAGCTCGTAGAAGTCGCCCATCCGGTACAGCAGCAACGCCGAGCCGGCCCGCGCCTTGAGGTCGAGGTACTGCCGCAGCATGGGGGTCATTTTCACGACGGCCATTATCAGGCATCGGGCCACCAACGCGCAAAGACCGCTGACACGGCGATCGATGACAGCTCAGTCTCAGGGATATACCTTGTGAACGAGACTTGATCCACAGATCCGGAGATTTGGGAGGTTTTCTCATGAACGCCCTCCGTGTCGTGCCGCTCGCCGTCGCCCTCGGGGTGCTCGTCGCCTGCTCCGCCGTCGTCGGGCCCCCGGCTGGCCCGGCCCCTCCGGCCGGGTGGGAGTTCGACCCCGCGGCCGAGCCGGCGCCCGACAGCGGGCCGATCCCGCCCGTGATCTTCGACCTCTCCCTGCCCCGAACGCCCGGCGACGCACCTCAGGCGACGGATCTCAGGGCCGGCCGACGACCCGAGCTGCCGATCTCCGAGGCCGAGGCCGAGCGCCTGCGCGAGGAGGCTCTCGCCGCTGAGCCATGTCCCTGGGTCATACAGGTCGGGAGGGAGGGATCACGAGCGCCCACTCCCCTCGTCGGGTTTCCGTCGATGGACTTCCCGTCGGCGGGGGCGGCCTTCGTGCCGCCGGATCCCGAGCTGGCGGTGGGCCCGATGCACGTCATCGCGGTGAGCAACATCGCCTTCGAGGTCCACGACCATTTCGGCAACAGCCTGAGCGCGGGCCCGGTGCCGTTCGCGACGCTGTTCGCCAACACCACCGGTTGCAGCAACATGTTCGACCCGAACGTGGTGTACGACGAGCAGCTCGACCGCTTCGTCCTCGGCGTCGACGCCAACGGCACCGCCTACTGCGTCGCGATGAGCCTGAGCCCCAACCCGGTCGGGCCGTGGAGCACCTACTCGTTCGCGACCGTCCAGCCGGGCAGCGGCGAGTTCTTCGACTACCCGCACGCCGGCGCTGGCGAGCACGCGATCTACATGGGTGCGAACATGTTCGACTCAGCCATGAGCTTCCTGCGTGGCGATGTGTGGG
>CAZKKP010000568.1:0-2705 GCA_964553295.1 uncultured Thermoanaerobaculia bacterium
GGCGGGCGGCGGGCGGCGGGAATCGGGCCAGATCGCTGTCGTGGTGTCAAGACCCTCGTCCTACCGGAATCGTGGGCCGTTGTTCCCGAGCCCGAGCACGGATCAGGGCACAGGGCACAGGGCACAGGACCCCGAACCCGCGCCCGCAACCGACATCCAGCAACTCACAACCGACAAACCCCGCACCGCGGGCACTGCCCATGCCGCCACCACCCCGCGGTCGCCGCGCCCGATCCCCGGCTCCGTCCGGGTCACGCCATTTGGCGAATGGCGAGCTCGTAGAACAGGCCCTTTAGCGCCATCAACTCCTCGTAGCTGCCCTGCTCCGCCACCTTGCCGTCCTTCAGGTAACAGATCCGGTTGGCGTTGACGATGGTCGACAGCCGGTGGGCGATGACGATGCGCGTCGCCTGCAGCCGGTCCATGCTCTCGGTGACGGTGGCCTGGGAGCGGTTGTCCAGCGCCGAGGTCGCCTCGTCGAAGAACAGGATGCGCGGCTTGCGCACCAGGGCGCGGGCGATGATCAGGCGCTGGCGCTGACCGCCGGACAGGCCGCCACCGCCCTCCGAGACATAGGTGTGCATGCCCATCGGCATGTCCTCGATGTCCTTGTCGAGGCCGGCCATGCGCGCGGCCTCCCAGGCGTCGTCGATGGTCAGGCTCGAGGTGCCGATGATGTTCTTGTAGAGTTCGGCGGGGAACAGGCTGGCGTTCTGCAGCACGACGCCGATCTGCTGCCGGACCTCGCGCACGTCGAGGGTCGCCAGATCCTGGTTGTCGTAGTACACCGAGCCCTTGGTCGGTCTCTCGAAGCCGAGCATCAGCCGCAGCAGCGTCGACTTGCCGCAGCCCGAGCCGCCGACGAAGGCGACGTAGTCGCCGGGCTCGATCTTGAGCGACAGGTCGTTGAGGATCATCGGCCCGTCGTCGGAGTAGCGGAAGGTGACGTGGGAGACCTCGATGCCGCCCTTCAGGCCGCCCGGGTAGGACTTGCTCTCGTCCACCTCGGCATCGGTGGTGATGATCGGCTTCAGCCGCTCGAACACCGGCACCACCCGCAGCAGGTCCAGCGAGGCGTTCGACAGCTGGCCCATGGCCGCCTGGAAGGCGCCGTAGGCCGAGGTGAAGGCGATGAAGTCGCCGGTCGACATGGTCATCTGGGTCCCCTCCTCGGCCGCCTGCTGCATCAGCCAGATGAGGGTGAAGAAGATCGCCATGCTGGCGGCGACCGGGAAGCCGGCGTTGAACACCTGGACCGCGTTCTGGATCCGCCCGATGATGAACTCGATCCGCCGCTGCTGGGAGAACTCCCGCGCCCAGATGCGGAAGGCGTGGTTCTCGGCGCCGGACACGCGCAGCTTGCCGACCCCGGCGATGAGCTGCAGCACCATGCCGGTGATCTTGCCCTGCAGGCGCAGCTTGTCGCGCTGAAAGGTCAGCTGGAGGTAGTTGCAGAGGAAGGTGAAGCAGATGAAGACCGCGGTCAGGGCCATGGCCAGCAGGCCCATCTTCCAGTCGTACTTGAACATCAGCGCGACGTAGAAGAGCGACGACAGGGATCCGAGGATCGAGCTGACGCCGGCGCCGGCGACGTAGCCGCGAATGGTGTTGATGCCGGCGGCGCGGTCGGCGAGATCGCCGGCCGAGTAGTCGCGGAAGAAGCGCGAGGGCAGGTCGAGCAGCCGGTCCCAGACCGCGGCCTGGAGCTTGTAGTCCATCTTGCCCTGGATGCGCAGCACCGAGATCGACTGCACGATCTTGAACGCCGAGGACACCGCCGCCGCGATGAACAGGGCGATGCTGAACTGGAGGACCAGCGACCGGTCGGCCTCGGGGATGGCGGTGTCGAAGAGCTTGCCGGTGAAGAACGGGGTCAGAGTGCCGAGGAGACCGAGGAGGATGCCCATCCCGACCAGCACCCAGACGTCACCGAGCAGCCCTCGGGCGCCGAGCTTGAGGAGCTGGAAGCCGGTGACCGGGCCGTCCGGCAGCGGCGGATAGAAGACGAAACCGAAGGGCTCGAGGGTGGCGGCCAGGCTGTCGTTGACCGGGGTGGTCTCACCCGTCGCCGGGTTGACGGCGGTGTAGGACTTCGACGAGGTCGGCAGCAGGGCGACGGGGATCTCGGTGCCCTCGAGCCGTCCGAGCAGGGGTCCGTGGTCGTGCCGCCACCAGTCGCCGCGCAGGGCGACCGGACGCGTCCGGAAGCGCGATGCCTTGGCCACCTGCGACACGCGATCCTCGTAGGACGCCTTGCGGTCGGCCTCGGGATGGGGCACGACCTTCATCCCGGAGGCCTCGCCGACCAGCCTCGCGGCGACGAAGACCGGGTCCTCGTCGCCGGCGACCGCCGCCGCCGCCACAGCCGCGGCCGGCTTCTCGAGCACCATGGCGATCTCGCGGAGCGCCGCCTGGCGCGCCGTCTGCGAGTACTCGGCCTTGGTCTTGAGCCGGTTGAACTCGTCGACCACCGCGATCTTCTTGTTGACGAACTCGCACTGGCACAGCACCTGGTGGAAGACCGTCAGCCCGCGCCACAGCGGCGCCTCGGCGGCCGCCGTGCGGGCGGCATGCACGACGATGCGGGACGGCATGTCCCCCGGATTGGTCGCCTCGATCCAGGTGTCGGGGGAGATCGGGAAGAGCAACGTGCCGCCGCCGACCTGCTGATGACTGATGCGTTAGTGCGCCTCGCCGCGCACTTT
>CAZKKP010000569.1:0-2703 GCA_964553295.1 uncultured Thermoanaerobaculia bacterium
GGTCCTGCTAGCGACTTCGAAAAGCCCTCGGAGTTGCTTGAGCTGAACCCGGGCCGTTTGCCTGCGCCAGAACTCGGTGTCGTCCAGTCGGGGTGCCCGCAGCGCCAGCCGGGCCTCAAGGGCGAGCCCCACCGCGCCGGTCCAGGTCATGGACGCCTCGCCCCGGGTCACTTCTTGGCAGCCGGGCTCGCGTCGAGCTCTTGCATGAACTCGCTCATGGCCTGTGCGAACTTTTCGGGCCACTCCATCATCGGAGCGTGACCGCACTCATCGAGCCAGACAATCCGCACATCGGGCAGGCTGTCGAGGAACTGACGGGCGGCCTCGGGGGGCGTCACCACGTCCTGCTTTCCCCAGACCAGAAGCGTCGGGCACGAGATGTCCTTGATCCGGCGTCCCAGGTGATCGTGCCTTGCCGAGCGGCTCAATCGCACCATCGCCCGCGCGCCGCCCCGGACCGAGAGCTCCGCGTGCGCCCGGTCGAGATCCGCCTCGCGGACGTGAGATTTGTCGTAGAAGAGCTCTTCCAGCTTCTGGCCGAGCCACTCACGGCTCGGGCGGATCTGGGCCCCGCGCACCATTGTCTTCTCGATCAGCCCGCTCGAACCGGCCAGGACCAAGGAATCGACCAGATCGGGGTGGTCCAGCGCCAGACGCAGCGCCACGTGCCCGCCGAAGGAGTTGCCCACCAGCGTTGCGGGTCCATCGATGTGCTCGCGGAGAAACCGGGCCGTCAGCTCCGTCACCCCCGAGATCGAGCAGTCGTCTCCCCGAAGGCTGAGCAGCGGCAGCTCGAAAAGCACGCAACGTCGTTTGTCGCTCAGAGCGACGGCCGAATCCTCCCAGTGATCATTCAAACCCACCAGCCCGTGCAGGAAGCAGAGCGTCTTGCCAGACCCGAACGCTTTGACGCGGGCGACAATCGGTCGCCCGGACGGGCCGACGATCTCGACACCGCCCTGAGCGGGAGCCGTGGAATCCGTAATGGAGGTCATGGGCGACGACACCTGGCGATGGTTCTCCGTCCGCAAGGATAGCGCAAAACTGGAACCGATGGAGGGCAGTTTAGATCGTCTTTGCCCGCCCTGTCACCGCCCCACAGCCTGCCCATCAGCTCCCGGCACCAACCCGATCGGGGGCCTGTCGGATCAGCCCGTCGCCCATCTCGACCACCCGGTCGGCACGGGACGCCACGCGCGGGTCGTGGGTCACCATCACGATCGTCCGCTTGGTCTTCCCCCGCATCGTGTCGAAGACGTCCAGCAGCTCGGCCCCCGTCTTCTGGTCGAGGTTGCCTGTCGGTTCGTCGGCCAAAAGCACGGGCGGGTCGTTGATCAGCGCCCTGGCGATCGCCACCCGCTGGCGCTCGCCGCCCGACAGCGCCCCTGGGAAGCGACCGGCGATCGAAGGCTCGAGCCCGACCCGCTGAAGCAACAAGGCGACCCGGCGAGCGCGCTGCTGGCGGTCGCCGAGGCCGTGGGCGAGCAGTGGCTCGGCGATCGACGCCGCCACCCGGAGGCGGGGGTTCAGCGACGCCCAGGGGTCCTGGAACACCGCCTGCACGCGCCGCCGCCGCTCCCGCCGGGCCGCGCGGCCGCCGGCGGCGTAGGGCTCGCCCTCGACCAGCACGCGACCCGCGTCGGGCCTTTCGATCCCGAGCAGCAGCCGGGAAAGGGTCGACTTGCCGGCGCCCGACAGGCCGACGACCCCGAGGGCCTCGCCGTGGCCGAGCTCCAGGTCGACGCCCTCGACCGCGGTGATCTCAGACCCGCCTCGACGGCCGCCCCGCGCCGGGTAGCGGCGCGCCAGACCCTCGGCCCGGAGCAGGGCGGGCGCCATCAGCCGCCTCCCCGGAGGACCACCGGGCAGCGCACCCGGCGGCCGCCACCGAGGTCGGTCAGGGGCGGCAGCCGTCGCCGGCAGCTCTCCTCGACCAGGGAGCAGCGGTCCGTCAGCGGGCAGCGGTCGGTTCCCGGGTCCATGGCGGCCAAGGGCGCGGGCTGCCGAGACGCCACGCCGTCGAGCAGCTCGCGTCCCGCCGAATGCAGCAGGCTGCGGTCGGTTCCCGGGTCCGTGGCGGCCAAGGGCGCGGGACGCCGAGACACCACGCCGTCGAGTAGCTCGCGGCTCGCCGGATGCAGCGGCCGCTCGAGCACCTCGGCGGTCGGGCCCTCCTCGACCACCAGCCCCGCCAGGAGCACCGTCACCCGGTCCACCAGCCCGCCGACGACGTGGAGATCGTGGCTGATCAGGAGGAGGCCGAGGCCGTCGTCGGTAACCACCCGGTCGAGCAGCTCGAGCACCCGCCGCTGGGTGACCAGGTCGAGGGCGGTGGTCGGCTCGTCGGCGACGAGGAAGCGCGGCGAGCCGGCGAGGGCGAGGGCGAGGGCGACACGCTGCGCCTGGCCGCCGGAGAGCTGATGGGCCCAGGCGGAGGCCATCTCCTCGGGCGCCTCCAGGGCGACGCGTTCGAGGAGTGCGAGGGCCTCGCGCCGCGCCGCCTCACGACCGAGAGCGCGGTGGGCGCGGAGGGTCTCCTCGAGCAGGAAGCCGATCCGCCAGGTCGGGTGGAGGGCCGAGGCCGGCTCCTGGGGAAGCAGACCGACGATGCCGCCGCGCAGCCGAGAAAGCTCCGCCGGGGTCGCGGAGAAGGGGTCGAGGCCGGCGACACGCACCGCGCCCGCGACCACCAACCCCGGCTCG
>CAZKKP010000570.1:0-2700 GCA_964553295.1 uncultured Thermoanaerobaculia bacterium
TCGGCCTTGGCCGGGTGGACGTTGACGTCGACCTGGTCGGCGGCGAGCTCCAGAGACAACACCAGCCGGCTGCCTGCGAGGGCTGCTCCACCCTCGCGCAGCGCCCGCAGGGTGGCGCCGACGAGCAACCGGTCGCGCACGGCGCGGCCGTTGACGAGCAGGGTGAGTGCGGCGCGGCCGGCGCCCGAGCCCAGGGCGAGCAGCCCCCAGGCGCGCACGCCACCGGCAGAGGCCTCGAAGTGGTGGATCGGCCGCTCCTGGCGGCCGAGGAGCTGTCGCAGTCGCTCTGCGGGATCGGGGGTCGGCGTCAGCTCGAGCAGGGTCCGGGGGCCGTGGCGCAGCCGGAAGGCGACGTCCGGGCGCGCCATCGCCGCCGCCCACAGGAGCTCCTGGGCGTGTCGCAGCTCGGTCTCCGAAGCGTTGAGGAACTTCCTCCGTGCCGGGGTGTTGAAGAACAGGTCGCCGACCTCGACGGTGGTGCCGCGCGGTCGCGCCGCCGGCTCGACCGCGAGGATGCGACCACCTTCGACGGTCACACGGACGCCGCCGACCTCGGGGTCCGGGCTGGTCAGCACGGAGAAGCGGGACACCGCCGCGATCGAGGGCAGCGCCTCGCCGCGAAAGCCGAGGGTCGAGAGGTTCTCGAGGTCACGGGCCTCGGCGATCTTGGAGGTCGCGTGGCGCTCCAGCGCGAGCAGGGCGTCGTCGGCGTCCATGCCGCAGCCGTCGTCGGCGACCCGCACCAGCCGCCGGCCGCCCTCGACGAGGTCGACCTCGATCCTCGAGGCGCCGGCGTCGAGGCTGTTCTCCACCAGCTCCTTGAGCACCGAGGCGGGTCGCTCGACTACCTCACCGGCGGCAATACGGTTGACCAGCGGGTCGGACAGGACACGGATGCGCGGCACCGTTGCATGATACCCGGCCACCGGCGCGACGGTGGAGAGAGCTTCATATGCCGAGCTCCTCGACCTCGACGAAACCGGCCAGAACCTCGGTTCTGGCCTCGGCCAGTCGCTCGTGCACCGCCGGGGTGACCACCCCGAGCGACGTGCTCAGGTGCACGTCGAGCGCCCCCGAGCCGAGGTCGAACTCGAGCCCGCGGCCGTCGAAGGTGCCGTCCCGGACGTCGCGGGCCAGCCGGACCATGGCCTCGGCGACGTCGAGCTCGACCGCGGCGAAGAACATGTCGGGCATCGACGCCATGAGCATGGGGTCGGGGGCGACGAGGAGCAGGCCGGCGTCGTGCGCCGCGGCCAGGGCCGCGGCGTCGGGCACGTCGGCGGCATACAGAGCCGTCCGCACCCCGCCGCGAGCGAGCTCCCAGGCCCCCTCGGCCCCCGCGGCGAAGACCACCGGTCGGCGGCTGTCTCCGCCCTCGACCCCGGCGGCGAAGCCGCTCTCCAGGGCTTCGAGCCACGGCCGACCGGCGCCGCGCAGCACCCCGACCGGCGCCGGGCCGGAGAGGGCGGCCGCCGCAGCCCCGGCCAGGTACCCGGCGCCCTCGGTGAGAAACCGGATCGAGGCGACGGTGTCCGAGCGCGAGCTCCCGGGCACCACCACGAAGCGGCTCGCGCCGAGCGCCGGACCCTCGCTGAAGAGCAGGTCCTCGAACCCTGAGCCGACGCAGAACACGAGGTCGGCGCCGTCCGCCGCCACCTGCTGCAGGACGGTGCGGCGATCCTCGGGGTTCCAGGCGCGGACCCGGGCGACGTCGGCGCCGAGCTCCACTGCGAGCCGGCCGAGCCCGCGCTCGGCCTCGCGCTCCCAGCGGCCGGACAGAGGCGCCGAGGTGACCAGTCGGACGGTGAACCGTTCGTCGACGGCAGGCGGCTCGCCCCGGCAGCCCACCGCGAGGGTCGCGAGCGCCAGCATTCCCGCGACCAGGGCGACGAACCGTGGCCAGTGCATGAGGTCGATTCTACCTCCGGCGAGATCCCGATCGTCGGTCGACGCCCGCTTGGTACGGCGAGGCCGCGGGTCGGGTAGGATGCCGCCATGGACCTTCGCCGACTGGTAGCGGAGCTCGACGAGCTGCTCGACGCCGAGGGCGTCGCCGACTACTGCCCGAACGGCCTCCAGGTGGAGGGTCGTCCGGAGGTGCGGCGGCTGGTCACCGGGGTGTCGGCCTCGCGGGCGCTGTTCACCCGCGCCATCGACCTCGGCGCCGATGCCGTCCTCGTCCACCACGGCATCCTGTGGAACGGCCCCGAGCCGCCGCGGCTGGTGGGTTCCTTCCGTGAGCGGGTCCGGCTGCTCATCGCCAACGACCTGTCGCTGCTCGCCTATCACCTGCCCCTTGACCGCCATCCGGAGCTCGGCAACGCCGCCCAGCTCGGGCTCGCCCTCGGCCTGGAGGCCCTGGAGCCCTTCGGCGAGCATCGCGGCACGGCGGTCGGCATGTGCGGGGTCTTCCGCGAGCCGGTCGAGGCCGCCGAGCTGTTCGAGCGGGTCGCCCTGGCCTGCGAGCGCGAGCCTCAGGTCTTCGAGGGCTCGCGCCGGCTCGTGACCTCGGTGGGCATCGTCACCGGCGCCGCCGAGCGCGAGTACCACCAGGCCGTCGCCGAGGGGCTGGATGCCTACATCACCGGCGAGCCTGCCGAGTGGGTGCTCCACCAGGCCGCCGAGGACGGGGTCCACTTCGTCGCCGCCGGCCACTACGCTACCGAGCGCTTCGGCGTGCGCGCGGTCGGCGACTGGCTC
>CAZKKP010000571.1:0-2699 GCA_964553295.1 uncultured Thermoanaerobaculia bacterium
CGCCGCCGCCGCCACCACCGCCGGCCCCCGCCTCCTCGACCGGCCGCACGTCCGCCCCCTTCAGGCCGCGGCCGGCCTCGCGCACCGCCGCCCTCACCCTGCCGGCCGTGGTCGCCGCCGGACGCTCGGCCGCCGGCGCCAGGCGCACCGTCAGGGTGCCGCCCTGCTCCTCGAAGACGCTCTCGACGACGTCGACCCCCGCCAGGTCCATCGCCGCCGCCTCGAGACGATCGAAGACCGCGCGCACCGACTCCAGGGACTCGCTGCCGGTCATGGCCACGGTCAGGCGCACCTCGTCGGTCTCGGCGGGAGGCTCGGCCGCGGTTCGCAGGGTCACCCACGGGACGGCGACCACTATCGTCGCCAGGACCGCCGCCGCCACCGAGGCGATGAAGCCCGCCGGCCGCCGTAGCGCCGCCTTGAGCACGCCGGAGAAGAGCTCACGACCGCGGTCCGGGCGGACCAGTCCGGCCAGGGTCTCGCGCCGGGCGGCCAGCGCAGCCAGGCGCGCCACCGCCGCCGGGGCGGCCAGCCGCCGGGCGAGCAGCGGCACCAGGCCGACGGCGACCACAAGCGACCCGCCCAGGGGCAGCAGAATCGCCACCGCCACCAGCTTGAGCATGCCGCGCACCATGGCGTCGTCGGTGGCGAAGGCGATCGGCAGGAAGACCACGGCGTTGGTCGCGGTGGCGGCGAGAATCGCCCGGAAGGTGCGCCGCACCCCCTCGACCGCGGCGCGGTCGGGGGCGACGCCCCGCTCGAGCTGGCGCTGCACCGCCTCGTAGACCACGATCGAGCTGTCGACCAGCATCCCGACCCCGACGGCCAGGCCGAACAGCGTCACCAGGTTGAGGCTCCAGCCGCCGAGCTGGAGCAGGGCCACGGCGGCGAGCAGACTGACCGGCACCGCCACCGCCACCACCGCCACCGCCCGCCACTGGCGGAGAAAGAGCCAGAGCACGGCCAGGGCGATGGCGAAGCCGGACAGGGCGAGGCGCTTCAGCCGGTCGAGCTGCTCCTCGACCTGGCGGGCGGCGTCGAAACCGATTTCCAGCTTGAGACCGAGGGGACCGAGCTCGGCCTCGAGCTCGGCGATCCGCACCTTCAGGCGCCGGCCGAGGGCGACCAGGTTGGCGCCCTCCTCCTGGAACACCACCAGCCCGACCGCCGGCCAGCCATTGACCCGGAACTCCGACTGCTCGCGACCGGCGCCGAGCTCGAGCTCCGCGACATGGCGCAGCCGGACCTCCGACCCCGGCCTGAGTCGCACCTCGCCGAGGGACACGAGGCCCTCGGGGCGACCCTCCAAGACCACCGCCCAGCGGCCGCCGGCCTCCTCCACCGAGCCCAGGTAGCGCACCCGCTGCACCGAGCGGGCGACCGCCGCCGTCACCTCCTGGGGAGTCACCCCGAGGGCGGCGCAGCGGTCCGGGTCGAGGCGCACCGTGAGCTGGCGCGCCGCGCCGCCGGACGCGATCACCTGGCCGACGCCGGCGACCGCTGCCAGCCGCGGCTGGACGCGCTCGTCGACCAGGTCGCGGAGGGACATCCGGTCGGCGCCGCCGGTGACCTGGACGACCATGACGAAGCGGCTCATCACCGCCAGGTCCTGGGCGGTCACCCGGACGACGGTACCCCGGGGCTGGCCGCGGACCATCTCGGCGGCAATCTGCTCAAGCTCGAGTTCGCGAACCTTCAGCCGGCTGCCCGGAGCGAAACGCAGGGTGAGGGTGCCCGCCGAGCCGCGGACCTCGGCCCAGCTCTCCTCGAGGCCCTCGAGCTGGGCGACCCGCGCCTCGAGCGGCAGCAACAGCTCCCGCTCGACGGTCTCCGGCGCGGCGCCGGGGCGGTACATGGAGACGTAGAGCCGGTCGCCGACCAGCGCCGGGAGGAGCTCCACCGGCAGCCGCCGCCAGCCCTCGAGCCCGAGCAGCGCGATCGCCAGAAACACCATCGCCGTCGCCACCGGCCGCCGGACCGGGAGGGAAAGCAACAACGAGCCCGGGCCACCCACCACTTCGCGACCTCAATTCCCCCACCGGGCAGGTCGCAATTGAACCACAGAGGCACAGAGAGACGCGGAGGGACGGCGCGGATCCCGCAACGGCGTCGCAAGCGTTTGAAAGGGAATCAACTCTGATGAACGACGTGGCGCACAGCATCCCGACTAAGGACTCATCTCTGTGGACCTCTGTGCCTCTGTGTCTCTGTGGTGAACTCATGCCCGTCTCCTCTTCCGGTCGAGGAGGCGGTAGACGCACGGGATGACGAAAAGTGAGCCGGCGGTGGAGGTGACGAGACCGCCGATCACGGCCAAGGCGAGGGGGGCCCGGAGCTGGGCGGCTTCGCCGGCGCCGAAGGCCAGCGGCGCCAGGGCGAGCACGGTGGTCGCGGTGGTCATCAGGATCGGCCGCAGCCGGATCGCCGCCGCCCGGGCGAGGGCGAGGTCCCGGCCGAGCCCCTCCGCGATGAGCCGCCGCGCCGTGGCGACGAGCAGGATCGAGTCGTTGACCGCAACCCCCGCGAGCACGATCAGGCCGAGCATCGCCATCACCCCGATCGGCCGCCCGTGGGGCACCAGCAGCACGGCCGCGCCGACCAGGGCCAGCGGCAGCGCCGCCAGCACGGTCACCGGGTGGACCAGGGACTCGAAGGTCCCGGCGAGCACAATGAGCACGAGCAGCACCGCGAGCACCCCC
>CAZKKP010000572.1:0-338 GCA_964553295.1 uncultured Thermoanaerobaculia bacterium
GGCGTAGCCGCGGCCCAGATTTCGCATCGGATTGGTCGCGAGCAGGCTCGGCTTCGAGGGCTGCTACCCGGTCACCGGCCAGACCTACCCGCGCAAGGTCGACGCCTTCCTGCTCGACGCGCTCTCGGGGATCGGCCAGTCGGCCGCCAAGATGGCCACCGACATCCGCCTGCTGGCCCGTCTCAAGGAGCTCCGCGAGCCCCTCGCCGAGGGCCAGGTGGGCTCGTCGGCGATGCCCTACAAGGCCAACCCGATGCGCTCGGAGAGGGTGTGCGCGCTGGCCCGCTGGCTGGTCAACCTGGCCGCCAACCCGGCCCAGACCGCGGCCGGCCAGTGGC
>CAZKKP010000572.1:348-2694 GCA_964553295.1 uncultured Thermoanaerobaculia bacterium
ACCCTCGACGACTCCGCCAACCGCCGCATGGCCCTGCCCGAGGCATTCCTCACCGCGGACGCCATCCTGCGGGTCTTGCACAACCTCGCCGACGGCCTCGAGGTGCTGCCGGCGATGGTGCGGCGCAACCTCGCCGAGGAGCTGCCCTTCATGGCCTCGGAGGTGGTCCTCACCGAGGCCGTGCGCCGGGGCGGCGACCGCCAGGCGGCCCACGAGCGGCTCAGGGTCCACGCCCGCGCCGCGACCCGGGAGGTGCTCGTCGACGGGCGTGCGAACCCCTTTCTCGACCTCGTCGCTTCCGACCCGGAGATCCCCCTCGAGCGGTCGGAGCTGGACGCCCTGCTCGACCCGGTGCGCTTCGTCGGGCGCGCCCCCGAGCAGGTGCGCCAGTACCTCGCGGAGGTGGTCGGGCCGCTGCTCCAGGCGGCGGGGGACCTGCCCGAGGCCGGGGACCTCGAGGTGTAGCCATGGCGCCGCGCGACCCGAGGAGGCACGGGGCCTGGTCGCCGTGGGCGTCCTGTACGGCGGTCGTGCTGCTGCTGGCGACGATCGGCTGCGCCCACCGGGGGGCGGCGCCCGAGGACAGCGCGCCCAGGGGCTGGTCGGAAAAGGGCGTGGCCTCCTGGTACGGCGAGCCCTACCACGGCCGGCGGACCGCCTCGGGCGAGGTCTACGACATGCACCAGTTGACCGCCGCCCATCGCACCCTGCCCTTCGGCACCCTGATCCGGGTCACCCGGCGCGACGGCGACGGCCGCTCGGTGGAGGTCCGGGTCAACGACCGCGGACCCTTCATCCGCGGCCGCATCGTCGACCTCAGCTACGCCGGCGCGAAGCGCATCGGCCTCGACCGCGACGGCATCGCCCCGGTAAGGCTCGAGGTGGTGGGCCACCGCGAGGCGCCGCGGTCGCCGGCCGCTGCCGCCCCGCGGCCGGCCGCCGCCACCGAGTGCTGGTGGGTCCAGGTCGGCGCCTTCTCCGACCTCGACAACGCCCGCCGCGCCCGCGCCCGGCTCGAGGCCCTCGGCTACCCGGCCGTGGTCATGGAGTCGCCCACGGGTCTCGACCGGGTTCGCGCCGGCCCGTTTGCGGATCGCGACCGAGCGGCGGCGGCCCTCGCCCGGCTCACCCCGGAGTACCCGCCGGCCCGCCTGGTCCCCTGCGGCGAGTGAGGGCTGCGGCTGCCGCCGCAGCGAGCACAGACGGTCGGTGTTGACCTACCCCTCGTGCTCGAAGGACTCCTGGCAGGCGAGGCAGAAGGGGACTTCCGGGTGGGCCTCGAGGCGGGCGGGCTCGATCGAGGATCTGCAGGCCCGGCAGGAGCCGTAGCTGCCGTCGTCCAGCGCCGCCAGGGCCACCTTGACCCGCTCGCGGCGGATCTCGAGCTGGTGGCGGTTGAGCTGCGCCATGCCCTGCATCTGCATGGCGTCGATACGCGACAGCCGACCGATGGGCAGGCCGAGGTCGACCGGGCGGGCGTCGGTCGCCGTCCGGTCGAGCAGACCGTCGATCTCGTCGCGCTCGGCGAGCAGCCGCTCCCGGAAGCCCTCCAGCCGGCTGTCGGACGGGTCGACCATGACGTCCTCTCCTCTCCGAGTATACGGGGCGCCCGAGGAAGAACCGATCATGTTCCGACGAGGCGTGCTAGCGAGCCTCGGCGGCGGCCCCAAGGGCCCAGAGCATCTCCCGGCCGATCTGGCGGCAGCGCTCGTCGTAGGTCTGCCGCTCCGCCGGGCTGCCGTCGGAGCTCTTGGGGTCGTCGTAGCGGATGGCGAGCCGTTCGGCGGCGCCGAAGACCACCGGGCAGCCTTCGTCGGCGGCCGAGCAGGTCATCACCGCGCAGTAGCCGTTCGGGGGGTTCGGAGGCCGGTCGTAGACCTTGGAGAAGCAGGCCATCGGCGCGACCTCGGGGGCGAAGCGGACCTCGTACACCGGGTTGTCGCCGCCGCCACGTCGGGCGACCTTGAAGCCGGCGCGCTCCAGCGCCGCCACCGCGCGCGGGTTGAAGGCCGTCGCCTCGGTGCCGCCGGAGTAGGTCTCGACTCCCGAGAGGTCGTGGACATGGGCTGCGGTCTGCGCCCAGATCTGCGCCAGGTGGGAGCGCCGCGAGTTGTGGGTGCAGATGAACACCAGCTTGGCGCCATCGCCGGCCGCCAGCCGGCTGCGGACAAAGCGGGCGAGCTCGGCGAGCTCGCGCCGGCGGCCTTCACCGATGGCGTCCTCCCCGGCGCGGAGGGCCTCTACGGAGGCTGCGAGGCGGGGCAGCAGGTCTCGTGGTGGTCGGTCCACGGCTCCTCCTGGATGGCGCCCGGCGCCGCGGCCCCTCAGGCCGGCCTGGCGGCGGGT
>CAZKKP010000573.1:0-2692 GCA_964553295.1 uncultured Thermoanaerobaculia bacterium
AGCTGGTGTACATCACCAGCTCGGAGCACTACCTCGCGAAGATCCTGGTCGACGCGAACCTGCTCACGGTGGACAAGTACGGGCCGTCCGCCACGATCGTGACTGGCGAGGTCGGCCGGATCGGCGGAAAGCGGCTGATCCTGTCGGACTTCATGGACGTCCAGTTGAACGAGTCTGGCGTGTACGACGACACGACCAAGACCAAGACCGGCATGCTGATCGTGCCGCTCGGCCAGTACCTGCTGGGCCGACGCCGCGGTGTCCGGATCGAGGTCGAGCTCGTCTCCCGCGAGGGCACCGTCTACGTCGTCGCCAGCGAGCGCAAGGTGTTGCACCCGCTCGCGCTGTCCACGGGCCCCGACGTGGTCTACCTCTACAACCTCGACAAGTGAGGGCCAAGGTGCACACGCTCAACATCTACTTCCCCTCGACCGCGTCCACGACCCTGGAAACCCGCTCGGTGCGGGTCCCCACGGGCAAGTGGCGGGTGGTCGGGGCGCACTTCACCCCGGCGACGACCGCAGCGGCCGGCGATGGATCGAACAACGTCAACGCGACGTTGTCGACTGCCGACGGTGCGGGCGGGTCGGCGACCGTGCGGGCCACGCTGTCCGGCAACGGCGCGGCGTTCACGATCAACGTCCCTCGAGAGTTCGTGCTTGCCAGCGGGCTCACCGTCGATGGTGGGCAGGTCCTCATCCTGGCCAAGACGATCACCGGCACCGGCGGCGTGCTGGACGGTGACTGCCAGGTCGTCCTCGAGAAGGTGAACTGATGGGGGCGCGCGGGCGAGGCAAGACGCTGGAGGAGCGGACGGTGGCGCCCGATCCCCTGGACCGATCTGTCTCGCCCGAGCGCCCCAGCCCCCGCCCCCGCGGAACCTGGGACGTCTGGCCAGGGCTGCGGGCCCCCGCCGCCCCCGCCGCCATCGAGCGCGGCGAGCTCGACGACGTGCTCGAGGAGCTGCGCGATTACGCGCGAGCACACGACGCGGCCGAGGTCGTCAGGGCAGCAGACGCCCGGATGGGACCCGTCGCGCCGACCGCGGACCCCGACGCCCCTCCAAGCCAGGAGGTCGCGCCGTGGAAGGCCTGGCCCAGGCAGGAGCAGTGATCTTGGCCCTCCTGACCGCCGCCGAGTACCGGACGTACTACCCGCTGCTGACCGGCACGGGCGAAGACGCTGCTCTCGGCGTCATCATCGACGCGGTCGGGTCCTACATGGCGCGGGTGTGCGGCTACCCGGCGGACGACGCTGGCGTCCGGACGCTCGAGGACGCCACCTACACCCGGTACCTCGACGGCCCGTGCCGGCTGGGTCCTGGGACGCTCGACCTCGGGCTCTGGCCGGTGGTGTCGGTGACCTCCGCCCACGCAGACACCGGGTGGGCCTACGGCGCCGACACGCTGATCGACTCCGGGGACCTGGTGCTCGACGGGCAGCGCGGGTACCTCGACCTCGCCCCGGGCTCGGCATCGTCCTGGGCGGTGGGCCGCCGATCGAACAGGGTCGTATTCGTCGCCGGATACGCCACGGTGCCCGGCGACCTCAAGTGGCTCTGCGCCCAGGCCGTCCGCCACGCGTGGGACCGGCGGCGGGTGCAGGGGGTCACGTCGCACCAGATGTCCGGCGAGCAGCAGACGATCGCCGACTCCGACGACGTGCTGCCGGAAGCGGTGCGCCGCGGGCTGCACGCCTACACGCTGGTGCCGCGGTGACCACGATCGCCGCCATCGTCGCCGCCATCGTCGCGGCGCTGAAGGCCGACCACGGCGGGGGCTACAACCTCGCCGGGACCGACGCGGTGAAGGAGGGGACCTGGTCTGGCCCACCAGGCAGCACCGCCTTCGCCGCCGTGGTGCCCCCCGAGCAGACCGGCGGCGAGGAGCAGGCACGCGGGCAGATCGTGCTCGAGACCCACGAGACCGAGATCCGCGCCTGGGCACCGTACACCGCCGAGGACACCTCGCTCCGGGCGATCGCCGCCCGCACGCTGGCGGACCTGCTCAAGGGTGCCCTCGACGACGCGCGCCTGGACCAGGGCGCCGGAGCCACAGCCCTCGGCCGGTGCACATCCTGCCTCGTCACTCGCGTGGTGGCCGACCCGGCGGGCGGGTCCGCGGGTCCGTCCTGGGTCCACGTGCGCCTCACGCTGACCACCACCCACCGTCGAGCGAGGTAGCCCATGGCCGCCGTCAGCACGCAGCCCAAGAACGCCCTCAAAGGCACGATCGCCTTCTCCGACGGCACCGGCACGCCGGTCACCCTCGCGATCGTGTTCACGCAGGGCGACAGCAACATCCCGCAGATCGGCGAGTACCTCAACGAGCCGGTGATCATGACCGCACGCACGCAGTTCGTGGGCCTGTCGCGTGGGGCGCCGCGTTTCCCGCAGTTCACCTTCACGGCCTTGGCAAGCAACCTGGTCGGCGGGACGAACACCGCCCCTGGGAGCCCGATGGAGTTCGCCCACCGAAAAGGGGCGTACGCAGCGAACATCAGCACGCTGGGCGCCAACCGGCACACGACCATCGACATCATCCTCAACGTCGAGGGCACCGACTGGGGCGACACTGACGACGAGACGATCACGCTCGAGGACTGCCTGGTCGAGATCTCCTGGCAGGAGGCGCTCGAGGGCAACGTGATCAGCTTCGCTGCGACGGTGCTCGGGAACGTCGTCGTCTCGAAC
>CAZKKP010000574.1:0-2204 GCA_964553295.1 uncultured Thermoanaerobaculia bacterium
GAAGAAGAAGGTGTACTGGGAGGAGAACGTAGCCGTGGTCTTCGCCCTCCTCGCACTGCCCCTCGGAATCGGCTCGAGGTCAGGTGGGCGTGGTCGTGGTTTCGTCATCTCGCTCGGTGTCGTGCTCGCCTACTACGTGATGGCGAACCATGGCGAGCTGCTGGTCCAGGAGGGGCGGGTGGCGCCGTGGCTCGGCATGTGGTTTCCGAACATCATCCTCACATTCACTGCGCTCACGCTGATGCGGCGGATGGGCTACTGGATCGGTGAGCGCGGCGGTCGCGAGGGTGTGATCTCCCAGCTCTGGCGGCGGTGGCGACAGTGGCGAGCCAACCGCGCCTCGTGGGGAGGTCTCGCGGACCGTCCCCTGAGCGGTTCGCTTCCGGTGGCCCTGCAACGCCGCCGATACTCTCCTGGGTTCCCGACCATGCTCGACCGCTACGTGACGCGCAGGATGCTCCTGCCGATTGCCATGGTTCTGCTGAGCACGGTATCGCTGTACGTGGTCGTGGACCTCACCGACCACGTCGACGACATCGCCAAGCACAAGGCGCCGGCGGAGGTCGTCGTCTCCTACTACGTGAATCTCCTGCCCCAGGCGGTGATGGATGTGCTGCCCTTCTCGCTCATGATCGGTCTGCTCATCCTGCTCACCGTTCTCGAGCGTCAACGCGAGCTGACCGCGATCAAGGCCGCCTGGATCTCTCTGTACCGACTGGTCGTCCCCGGGATGCTGATTGCCGTCGTCGGGGTCGCGGCGATGTGGATCCTCGGAGAGTCGGTTGTGCCCGAGGCCAACGCCGAGTCCAAGAGGTTGCTCGACCGGATCCGCGGTCGTGAGACCACTCGCTCCTACCGCGTCACCGACCGACAGTGGCTGGTGTCGCGCGATGAGTCGACGTTCTACAACTTCATGCAGTACGACCCCGAGAATCAGACCCTGCTGCGCTTCACGATGTTCCGGCTCGACGAAGAGAATCGCCTCCGATTCCACCTGGTGGCGCCGCGACTGCGGTTCCTCGACGGCGGTTGGGTTGCCGACGGCGGCTGGTACCGGAGCTTCGGTCCGGATGGGGCCGAGGACTTCCAGCGGGTGACCCATCCCCTGGAGGTCGCCGTTTCCGAAGGCCCCGCCTACTTCGGCCAGGAGTACCGGCGGCCTTCCGAGATGACCTACCGGGAGCTCGGGGATTACATCCGAGCCCTCGAGGAGTCGGGGTATGAACCGGGCAGGATGCGGGTGAGGTGGCAGCAGAAGCTCTCCTACCCGCTGTCGGCGCTCGTGATGGTGCTCCTGGCGCTGCCCTTCGGCCTCAACCGTGGCGGCCGCAGGGCCACCACCATGCAGGGCGTGGCCATCGCGCTCGGACTCGGCGTCGCCTACTTCCTCGTCGTCGCCCTGTTCGGCAAGATGGGCGAGGCCGCGCTGCTGCCGGCGAGTCTCGCCGCGTGGGCCCCCGTCGTTCTTGCGGCGCTCTTCGCCCTGAACCGATTCACCACGTTGAGGACGTGAACTCCGCCGGCGCGTCACTCGCGACGAGCAGCCGGTGGAGCGAGCGGCGGAGGGGGTGCAGGTCGAGCTGTCGCGCCCCGGGGTGGAGGCGGTTGGTCAGGAGGGCGACGGTCAGCTCCCGGTCCGGGTCGACCCAGACCGACGTGCCGGTGAAGCCGCTGTGGCCGAAGGCCGAGGATGACAGCCAATGGCCTGCCGAGCACCCGAGGGTGCCGGCCAGCTGCCACGCCAGACCGCGCTCCTGCTCCAGGCCGGGCGTCCAGCTCCGAACTGCCGCGCCGACCATGGACGGCTCGAAGGGGCGATCGCCGCCGAGATACCGGCGGGCCAGCTTGACGACCCCGGCGGCGGTTCCGAACAGGCCGGCATTGGCCGCGACACCGCCGAGGAATCGCGCATTCCCGTCGTCGGGCAGGTGCGACCCGCGCTCGGGCAGGAACCCCGAGTCAAGCCCCGCGTCGCGAGTCAGGGTCTCCTCGACCCGAGAGGTCACGGCCCCGGCCGCGACCCGCACTCGTCGGGTGTCGGGCAGGTACCCGATCTCTGCGGTCAGCCCACTGGGCCCCGAGACGTGGAGCTCGAAGGCGTCGCCGAGGGGCATGTCCAGGGCACGCTCGAGAACCGGGCCGAGCAGCAGGAAGCCGAGGCAGGAGTAGCGCACCCTCTCCCCCACCGCGGACTCCAACGGGAT
>CAZKKP010000574.1:2214-2684 GCA_964553295.1 uncultured Thermoanaerobaculia bacterium
CCGAGGAGGGCGGGCAGCGTCCTTTCTCGCCTCCCGGCAGCGAGGGCGTATACCGGCGCCCAGGCCGGGAGACCCGAGGTGTGGGTGAGAAGGTGACGCAGGGTGCAGCTGCCGATCGGCGTGCCGCGGGCCTCCGGCAGGCAATGGTCGAGCCGCGTCTCCAACGCGAGGGCGCCGCGGGCCATGGCGACCAGGAACAGCGAGCCGGCGGCGAGAGGCTTCGTGAGGGAGGCGAGGTCGTACCAGGAGGAAGGACCGACCGGCTGCCCGTCTCCCCGCACCGACTCGGCACCGACGGCGACCGAGACAGGGGGCTGGCGCCCGATCGACCAGGCGGCGACGGCGCTCGGGGCGTACCCTGCCCGAAGGGCGGAGCGCAGCAGACGCTCGACCCTGAAGGTGGCGCCCGACTCGGGATGTGTCGGCGGCCCGACGTGCGAACGGTGCCGGCCCGGTGTCGGCATGGCGCG
>CAZKKP010000575.1:0-2677 GCA_964553295.1 uncultured Thermoanaerobaculia bacterium
GCGCCGGCGACGCGATGCTCGCCGCCGCCGGCGATCCGCAGGGGCCGGTCTTTCTGCTCGACGGGACGACGCTCAGTCTCGCGCCGCGGGAGGACGGCGCCCTGCGCCGGCTGCCGGAGCTGGTGCTGTACGCCGGCGCCGACTCCCCGGGTGCGCCTCGGGCCACCGTGCTCACCGCCCCGCGGGTCACCAGCCCGGCCTCGTCGCGGACCTACCTGCCGCTGGAGCTGGCGATCGAGCGGGGCCTGGCGGTGGGCGCCGGCGCCCGGGTCGACGTTGACCGCTGTGGCGTGCTCGGCGGCGACCAGGACGGCGGGCTGGGCCTGGGCGGTCCGACCGCGGCACGTCCCGAGAGCGGCGGGTCCCACGGCGGACGCGGCTGGTTCGGCTCGCCGGCCGGCGGCTGGCAGCGCACCGACCTGGTGCAGGCGGCGGACGCCTTCGACAGCCTGCGCGATCCCCGGCTGCCCGGCCTCGGCGGCGGCGGCCGCGGCACGAGTCGCGGCGGCCAGGGCGGCGGAGTGGTCTACGTCGAGGCCCCGGAAGCGGTGGTGCGCCTGGCCGGCGAAGTCCGTGCCAGCGGCGAGAGCGGCCTCGGCGGCGGCGCCGGGGGATCGATCCGGATCGTCGCCGCCCGGCTCGAGGGCACCGGGCTGCTCAGCGCCCGCGGCGGCAACGGCACGGACACCTACCGGTCCGGTGGCGGTGGTGGTGGCCGGGTGTCCCTGCGCTTCAGCGAGGCGGAGGACGAGCAGGGGCTCGCCGCCCGAGTCGACGTCTCCGGTGGGCTCACCGGCGCCGGCTCGAGCCTGGTTCTGCGGGGCGGAGCCGGCACCGTGTACCTCGAGCGGGCCGAGGCCGGCGGCGGCTCCTGGAGCGGTCTCGGCCAAGCCCTGGTGGCGGGACCGTCGGCCGGGGCCTCTGCCTCGACTCTGCTACCCGGCCTGGGCGACGCCACGGTGGTCGCGGTGGACCCCTCCACCTCGACGGTCGCGGTGAGCCCTTCGCCCGCCGGCGACCTCGCCGGCGAGCTGCTGGTAATCGTGGCTGACGGCATGGAGGGTGACCTGCTGCTGCCCGTCGTGGCCCAGACCATCGGGCCTGATGGCGCCGAGCTCGTGGTCGAGGCCGAGGCTGCTGCGCTTTGGGAGCTGGCAGGCCGGCTCGGGGGTCCCGACCCGATCCCCGTCCACAGCCGCAGCCGCATGGCCACGCTGGCGCTGACGGGCACGGTGCGCGTCGAGATCCCGGGCGATCTCGAGCTGGGAATCGACAGCCCGGCGCTCAATGACCGGTCCGCGATCGCGGTGGACGGCGACGGCCGGGTCCGGCTTCACGGTGAGACGACGTCTCTGGATCTGACCACGGACCCGGCGCCGGGCAGCGAGCTGCGGGTGGGGTCGACGGTCATCGCCGGTTGGACTGCCGGCGATCCACTGGGCCTCGGCTGGGTGCGCGAGCTCTGGAGTGCGACCGGTGCAACCCCCTCCTGGGCCCTCACCAGCCAGCCCCTCGCCGGCTCGCGGCCTTCGGACGCCCTCTCCCTGACCGTGCCGCCGACCCTCGAGCCCGGCCCGGTGAGCTGGCGGGTCACCGCCGCCGACCTCGACGGCCGGCCGGTTCAGCGCGAGCTTGAGTGGACGGTGCTGCCCAACGAGCCGCCCAGCGGCCTGCTGCGCCTCGCCGACGGCGAGCCGGGCAGCGTCCACGCCGGCGGCCTGACGCGGGTCACCGTCGAGGCCGCGGATGCCGAGGGCCTCGCCCTGGTGCGCCTGGACGTCGCCGGGCCGACCACGGCGCCGCAGGTCACCCAGGTCCTCTCGGGCCTGACCGCCGTCCACAGCTTCGCGCTCGGCGTGCTCGAGGACGCCCCCGCGGGCGAGCTGGTCGTCACCGGCCTGGTCCGCGACACCTCCGGAGAGGAGGTCTCCCTCGGACCGCTGGCGATCGTCGTCATTCCTGACACCGAGCCGCCGGCGCCCTCGATCGAGCTCACACCGGTCCGGGCCGGCGACATCTACCGATCGGGCGACCGGCTGACGGTCACCGTGACCGCCACTGACGACGTTCGCGTCGCGGCTCTCGAGCTGCGTCGCGACGGCGAGCAGGTCGCCTCGGCGGCCGGCCCGACCCTGAGCTGGGCCTGGACCGTGCCGCCGGTCGCCGAGGACACCCTGTTCGAGCTGGCGGCCACCGCCGCCGACCCGTCGGGGAACCACGCCACCGTCACCCGGACCGTGACCGTCGAGCCGAACCAGAACCCGGACGCGCCGATCGTCACGATCCACTGTCCCCTCGACGGCGACGGCTGCGCCGTCGGCGCGACCACCCGGATCCGCTTCACCGTCACCGACACCGACCCGATCCACAGCTGGTGGCTGCTGGTCGACGGCATCCAGCACGGCGATCCCGTCGAGCTGCCCGTGAACACCACCACCCACAACGCCACCGCCACCTGGACTCCCCCCGCCGACGCCCAGCCCGGCGACACCTTCGAGCTCACCCTCGAGGCCCGCGACTACAACCTCGAAAACGTCGGCCGTACGACCATTCATCTCACCGTCCTCGAGGGAACGGTCCTGGAAGGCAACCAGACCCTGACCGGGCCCTTCACCGGCGCCCACCTCATCCTCGGCCCGGGCGCCTATACCGCGGCGACCGATCTGGATTCAGCACA
>CAZKKP010000576.1:0-1652 GCA_964553295.1 uncultured Thermoanaerobaculia bacterium
GTTCATCCACCGACTCAACCGCGCTTGCCCGACGCCGCAGCCAGGTGACAATGGAGCCATGGGTCGCCCGAACCCCTTCGTCTCGTTCCACGAGGCACCGATCTGGAGATTCCAGAACTTCGAAACTTGCAAAAGTGCCGAGCTTCAGTATCCGAGGATTTGCCTGGCGTGCGGCGGCCTTCTGCAGCGGGTGTGCCCGCACGGTCGAATTCAAGTGCTTTGAAATGAGTGACGTCCAAAGCTCCTAAGAACCTAATGGGTGGCACCGTCGCGCTGTGGGCGTCGGCTTCCGTGATCGACGGCGCCACCAACGATCCCATCACGGTGGAGCTCGTCCTCGACCAGAACATCAGCTTCGACACCGCCTCCGGCCGCGGCGCCTGGTCGCCGATCTTCGGTTGGCCCGACTGACAGTAGGAACGGTGCCTCAGATCCCCCCGGACTCGGCGATCCGCACCCCCGGCGTTCCCTCCAACACCAACTCGAATCCAGTGCCCAACGAAATCGTGCTGGTCTGACAAGGTTGGGCGAAGGAGGAGGCTGGGTCGGTGTGGGATTGGCCCCCAGCAGGCCGCGATTCGCCGTTCGAGACGCCAAAGTGCCACCCATTAGGATCCGAGGATTTGCCTGTTGTGCGGCGGCCTTCTGCAACGGGTGTGCCCGCATGGTCGAATTCAAGTGTCTTGAAATGAGTGACGTGCAAAGATCCTAAGAACCTAAGGCCTGACACCGTCGCTCTCCCGAATCAGACGGCCCCATGCTCCGCCACGGCCTTCAGGGTGTCCACAACCAGCGCATCTGGACCCCGAGATCGGCCGAGCTGAAGCCCGATCCAGAGCTGCTCGAGCGGCGGTCTGAGAGGTTTCGCACAGCCGGCTGAGTCGGGCCACCAAACCACCCCCACGTTTTGGTTGGGCCTGACTCCCCATTCTTCAGCCCACCTTGAAATTCCCTCAGTTGATGTCAGATTTTCATGGTAGTCTGCGAGCATGATTCAGCGGAGCGCGATCCTCGGCAGACTCGGGACCGCCCTGGACCGCAGCCGGGTGGTGGTGCTGGTGGGGCCGCGGCAGTGCGGCAAGACCACGTTGGCGCGGCAGCTGGTGCCAGAGGACTCGGTCAACTACTTCGACCTCGAGGACCCGGCGAGCCTGGCCCGGCTGGATGAGCCGATGACCGCCCTGGGCCCCCTCGAGGGTCTGGTGGTCATCGACGAGGTGCAGCGGCGGCCGGACCTGTTTCCGGTGCTGCGGGTCCTGGCGGACCGTCGCGACGGCCGCGCCCGGTTCCTGATTCTCGGCAGCGCCTCGGGCGATCTGCTGCGGCAGACCTCGGAAAGCCTGGCCGGCAGGATGGAGCGGGTCGCCATCGGCGGCTTCTCCCTCGCCGAGCTGGGGGCGGAGGCGGAGCAGCGCCTGTGGCTGCGGGGCGGGCTACCCCTCGCCTTCCTGGCTGACAGCGAGGCGGCCAGCGTCGCCTGGCGAAAGAGCTTCATCCAGACGCTGCTCGAGCGGGATTTTCCCCAGTGGGGCGTGCGCGTGCCGGCGGTGGCCCTGCAACGCTTCTGGACCATGCTGGCGCACTACCACGGCCAGACCTGGAACGCGGCGGAGCCGGCCCGGGCGCTGGGGGTGAGCGAGTCGACCACCCGC
>CAZKKP010000576.1:1662-2674 GCA_964553295.1 uncultured Thermoanaerobaculia bacterium
GTCACCTTGACCTCCTGACCGACGCCCTCGTGGTCCGCCAGCTGCAGCCCTATCACGTCAACATCAGCAAGCGCCAGGTGAAGGCGCCCAAGGTGTATGTCCGCGACAGCGGTCTCCTGCACCAGCTGCTCGGCGTCGAGTCGCCGAAGGCGCTGGTGACCCATCCCAAGGTCGGCGCCTCGTGGGAGGGATTCGTCGTCGAGCAGGTGCTGGCGGCGGTGGAGCACGACGACGCCTCCTTCTGGGCCACCCACCAGGGCGCCGAGATCGATCTCGTACTCCGCCGCGGCAGCACCCTGGTCGGGGTGGAGTGCAAGCGCACCGACGCCCCGCGGATGACCCCCTCGATCCGGATCGCCCTGTCGGACCTCGGGCTGACCCGGCTCGCCGTGGTTTACCCCGGGACGAGGCGATACCCGCTCGAGGAGCGCGTGGAGGCCGTACCGCTCAGCACCCTGGCCAGAGGCGAGCCGATTCTCTGAAAGGGCGGCAAGGTGCTGGGCACGCCCTACCGTCCTGCACCCCGACCTCGGCACGCCCCACTCCCATCACGACAGAATCCTACGGCGGTGTGGCGTGCACCTTTCGAATACGTCGGGACGTGCGTCGAATCCCCGACGTTTCGTATCATCTCCACACCATGAGCACCGCCGCTGACGACCGGGCGCTCGAGATCATCCGGGAGCTGGGCCTCGCGCGACCGAAGGAGCTCGAAGCCCACGGCATCACGCGCGCGCAGCTGGCTTGCCTGGTGCGTCGCGGTCGTGTCACGCGGCAGGGCCGCGGCATCTACACGACCGCCGATCACGAGCCCACGGCGGGCCACAGCCTCGCGTACGTCGGCAAGCTCGTGCCCCTACGGCGTGTTCTGTCTGCTCACCGCCCTGCGCTTCCACGACCTCACGACCCCATCGCCGGCGGAGGTCTGGCTCGCCCTTGCGGCGGTGCCACCCATTAGAAGGCCGGTGTCAAGTGGGCACAACTACATTGAGTCCGTTCCAGGAGGGTCAGA
>CAZKKP010000577.1:0-2667 GCA_964553295.1 uncultured Thermoanaerobaculia bacterium
GTCCGGGCGCGCCGTCACCCCAGGCTCAGCCTCGCAGCGGCGGCGGCGACCCTGGCGATCGCGGTCCTGCTCGGCCTGGTGGTGCACCAGCGCTGGTCCGCCGCGCAGCGCATCGAGCTGGCGAGTCGCTTCGGCCAGGAGGTCGAGCGGGTCGAGCTGATCACCCGTCACGCCCACCTCCTGCCCCTGCACGACATCCGGCCGGAGCTGGCCCGGGCGCGCGCCCGCCTGTCCTGGATCCAGTCTGAGATGCGCCGGCTCGGGGGAGGGGCCCTCGCCCTGGGTCATGAGGCCCTCGGCCGGGGTCATCTCGTCCTCGGTGAGGTCGAGACCGCGCGCCGCCACCTCGAGCAGGCGTGGCGACTCGGCGAGCGGACCCCGCGGCTGTCGGCGGCCCTCGGCCTGAGCCTGGCTCGGCTGTACCGGCGCGAGCTCGACGAAGCGGCCGAGATCCGCAATCCCGAGCTGCGCGAGGAGCGGATCGCCGTCGCCAGGCGCGAGCTCGGCGAGCCGGCGCGGGCGTTCCTCGAGGGAAGCCGTGTTGGCGTCGACCGGCCCCAGTACCTGGCGGCCTGGCTGGCCTTCGCCTCCGACGACCTGGCGGCGGCTCTCGACTACCTCGAGGAGCTCCGCCGATCCGATCCGTACTTTTCTCCCGGGCGCCTGCTGGAGGGTGCGGTGCACCGCCGCCAGTACCAGCAGGCGGTCGAGGCCGGCGACGCCGAGGGGGCGGACTCGGCCTTCGCCGCGGCGCTGGACGCCTACACCGCCGCCACCGTCGTCGGTCGCAGCGACCCGGAACCGCACGCGGAGCTGTGCGCCCTCTGGGTTCAGGCCGCACGCATCCAGTACTACTCCTCCGACGGCGGGCTCGCGGCGGCGCGGGACGCCGCCCTGCATGCATGCGGGCGTGCCCTGGAGGCGAATGCCGACTCGGTGGCGGCCCACCTCGAGTCGGGGCGGGCGCACCGCTTCTGGGCGTCGCGAGAAGCCGACGCCGGACGCGATCCCGGGGCGGGTCTGGAGGCCGCCCGGCGGCACGCCGGTCGGGCCTCCGAACTCGACCCGGCGAACGACGACGCCCTGATCCTGCTCGGCGTCTGCCATCGCATTGCGGCGAACGTCCTCGCCGAGAAGGGCAACGACCCGCGTCCCGAGCTGCTCGCCGCGGTGGACGCCTACGAGCGGGCGATCCGGCTGCGGCCGGGGGACTACGGCGCCGTCACCAGCCTCGCTGTTGCCCACCTCTATCTGGGGGTGGAGGCGCGGGCCCGCGGCGAGTCGCCGGTTGCGCACTTCGAGCGCGCGGCCGACACCGCCCGCCAGGCTGCGGACGGCCATCCGGGCCTGGTCGGCGCCTGGGTCAACCTCGGTATCGCCGAGGGTCAGCTCGGGGTGTGGCAGCGGGACACCGGCGGCGCCGCGGCGGCGAGCTTCGCCCGCGGCGCCGCCGCCCTGCGGCGGGCCATCGAGGTCAACCCGCGCTTTTTCACTGCCCACTACAACCTGGGCGAGATGCTGGTCGAGGAAGCGGAGGGCGAGGTGCTGCAGGGACGCGACCCGGCTCCGATCCTCGACGAGGCGGCGCCAATGCTCGAGGTTTCCCGTGATCAGTTTCCCGACTGGGCGCCGCCGGGCTACGTCCTCGCCTACGCCGCGGCACTGCGCGCCGAGTACGCCCGCCGAAGCGGCATCGACCCGCAGCCGTGGCTGGCCGAGGCCCGTGCGGCCGCCGGGGCCGCCGCGGCGATCCGGGGCGATGACGCCAACGGTTTGCTAATGGCGTCGTTCGTGGAGCTGGTCGCGGCACGTTGGCGCGTGGACCGAGGTCAGGATCCGTCACCGGCCGCGCGAGCCGGCCTCGAGCTGGTAGAACGGGCCCTGGCCGCCAACCCCAACCTCGCGCGGGCCTGGCTGCGGCGCGCCGAGCTCGAGCTGGCCGACGCGGCCTGGACGGGGCGAGGGTCTCGGTCGCCCGTTCCGGCCCTTGACCGGGCCGCGGCAGCGCTGGTGCGGGCCGTCGAGCTCAACCCGGGCGACGCCGCGGTGCACGCCGCGACTGCCGAGCTCTGGCGCCGCCGCGCCGAGCTCAGGATCGCCGCCGGCGGGGACCCGTCGTCCGAGATCGCGACAGGTCTCGAGGCCGCGGCCCGGGCCTTGGTGATCGATGCCGCCCGGCCCGCGGCTCACGCCGAGCGAGCCCGCCTCGAGCGCCTTGCCGGCCGCGTCGCCGAGACTGATGCCGCAGGGGCCGAGGCCCGCCGCCTCGACCCCCTGCTCACCCCCTCAGTGGGCGTGGACCGCGATCAGGCGCCGGTTGGAAAGGCCAGCTCGGTCAGCCGCGCAATCAGCCCGGCGAGATAGGAACGGAGATCGTCGATCGTGATCCCGCCGGGCGCGCTGGCGTCGTCGCCGATCTCCAGCTTCGACAGCACCCACGACAGCTGTCCCGGGGTCAAACCAGCGTCCTTGCGCATCGCCAGCGGGAGGTGGGCCTCGACGGAGTACCCGGTCGCTGCCCCTGTCGCTGCCCCTGCCGCTGCCGCTGCCGCTGTCGCTGCCCCTGTCGCTGCCCCTGCCCCTGTCGCTGCGCCCGGGGGTGGTGGAGGCATGGGCGAATTGTAGTGCCGGCGTCTCGCCGGCACACGCGAAAGCTGCGAGTCGGCA